>NZ_JBSHCR010000007.1:0-104209 GCF_053615895.1 Isoptericola sp. NPDC055881 | reverse complement strand
CGCTTCCGTCGTCGGAAGCGGGCCAGACGCCCGCTCACAACAGATCCCCGGAGGGCCGAGCCATCTCGACACCGCCACCCGCACCGCAGCCCGCACAGCCCGCCGGGGCGCCTCCGGTGTGCCCGCGACACCCTGACCGGGTCTCCTACGTGCGCTGCCAGCGCTGTGGACGGCCGACCTGCCCCGAGTGCCAGCGGCCTGCCGCCGTCGGGATCCAGTGCGTCGACTGCGTGAACCGGGCCGCGCGGGCCGTGCCGAGCACCCGCACGATCTTCGGCGGCACCGTGCGCGGCGGGCGGCCCGTCGTCACCCTGACGATCGTGGCCCTCTGCGTGGTGAGCTGGGTGCTGCAGCTCGTCACCGGTGGTGACTGGACCCAGCGCTGGGCGTTCGCCCCCTCCGTCGGCCTCGACGAACCGTGGCGCTTCCTCACCGCGGCGTTCCTGCACTCCACCAGCCCGCTGCACATCCTGTTCAACATGTACGCGCTGTGGCTCACCGGCCCGTTCCTCGAGCAGGCGTTCGGGCGCGGGCGCTTCATCGCGCTCTACGTGCTCTCCGCCGTGGCGGGATCCGTCGGCTACCTGCTGCTCGCCAGCCCCACCATCGGCGGCGGCTGGAACACCGCGGTCGTCGGGGCCTCCGGCGCCGTGTTCGGGCTGTTCGGCGCGATCATCCCCGTGCTGCGCCGCACCGGGCGCAGCGCAGGTCAGATCGTCGCGCTCATCGCCATCAACATGGCGATCCCGTTCTTCGTGGGCGGCATCGCCTGGCAGGCGCACCTCGGCGGCCTCGCCGTCGGGCTGGCGGTCGGCGCGGGGTTCGCCTTCGCGCCACGCGAGCGGCAGGCGCTCGTGGCGTGGCTGCTGCCCGCCGGGGTCGCCGTCGTCCTCGTCGCCGCGACCCTGTGGAAGTACGCCTCGGTGGGGATGCTCTGAGCTTCGCCCACAGGGTTGTCCACAGGTGTGGAACGAACTACACCTGTGGAAGTCGTCAGCCCGAGGTCGTCAGCGCCAGCGCGTGGTGAGGCCGAAGCCCGCGATGATCAGCACGAAGCCGACGGCGAGGTTCCAGCCCTCGAGCGCGGGGATCGGCAGGCCGAGCCCGGGTGCCGTCAGGTAGTACAGGACGATCCACGCCAGGCCGACGATCATGAGGGTGAGCATCGTCGGCACCAGCCACGGCGGGTTGCCCTGCGCCTTGGCCTTCGGGGTCGCGGTCGCGGTCTGCTCGACCGGCGCGCTCTTCTTCTTGCGGGACTTCGACTCGGGCACGGGGTGGGCTCCTGTCCGGACGGGCGGGTCCGGCGGTCGTAGGCCGGATGCCTGACACCGCCGGTGATTCTGTCGACTAGCGTAGTCGTCAGCAGGCTTAAGAAGGACAGCCCGGGACTGAGGTGTACTGCGATGAACCGACGACTGCGCGCGAGCGCGACCGTCGCGTGCGTCCTCGCCGCGTCCGGGCTCATGTTCACCGCCAGCGCGCAGCTCGCGGACGGCAAGGACGGCCGCGAGCCGCAGGACCTCGCAGAGCTCGTCACGACGGAGTCGGACCGGGTCTCCGACCTCACCGACCGGATGAACGAGCTCGAGGCCGAGATCGACGACCTCGGCAAGAAGGCGAACGCGGACCTGCCCACGCGCAGCGCCGCCCTCGCCGCCGACGAGTCCGTCGTGACGGGCGCGCTGCCGGTGGGCGGACCGGGGGTGCGCGTGGCGCTCGACGACGCTCCGGCGTCCAGCCAGTCCATCAGCGGCGCCCGCCCGGACGACCTCGTCGTGCACCAGCAGGACGTCCAGCACGTCATCAACGCCCTGTGGGCGGGCGGTGCCGAGGCCATGACCCTGCAGGGCGAGCGCGTCACCGCGACGTCGGCGTTCCGCTGCTCCGGCAACATCCTGCTGCTGCACGGCAAGGTGTTCTCCCCGCCGTACGTCATCGAGGCCGTCGGGGACCCGACGGCGCTCCGCGCGTCGCTCGACGCCGACCCGGGCGTCGCCATCTACAAGCAGTACGTCGACTGGGTCGCCCTCGGCTGGTCCGTCAAGCAGTCGGACGACCTGGACCTGCCCGCCTACACCGGCAGCTCGGAGATGAAGTTCGCCAAGGTCCCCGCCGGGACGGACGTGTTCTCGTGACCGGCGTCGGGCACCCGGGCCGGCGATGGCGCACGCGCCACGCCCCCGCGTCCTCCCCCGCCGCCCCCGTCGAGACGAGCCCTCTGCCATGACCGTTCCCGCCACCCCCGCCGCACCGCGCATCCTCGTGGTCGACAACTACGACTCGTTCGTCTACACGATCGTCGGCTACCTCGACCAGCTCGGGGCGCGCACCGTCGTCGTGCGCAACGACGCCGTGCCCGAGCCGGACGCCGACGGCGTCTTCCGGGACGCGGACGGCGAGCGGTTCGACGGCGTGCTCGTCTCCCCCGGGCCCGGCACGCCGAAGGAGGCCGGCGCGTCCGAGGACGTGATCCGGGCCTGCGCCAGGTCGCGCACCCCCATGCTCGGCGTCTGCCTGGGCCATCAGGCCCTCGCCGAGGTGTACGGCGCCACCGTCGCGCACGCGCCGGAGCTGATGCACGGCAAGACCAGCCTGGTGGAGCACGACGGCGAGGGCGTCCTGGACGGTCTCGCGTCCCCGTTCACGGCCACGCGCTACCACTCGCTCGCGGTGCTCCCCGAGACCGTGCCTGCCGAGCTCGAGGTGACCGGCGCGACGGAGAGCGGCGTCGTCATGGGCCTGCAGCACCGCGACCTGCCGCTGCACGGCGTCCAGTTCCACCCGGAGTCGGTGCTGACCGAGGGCGGCCACCGCCTGCTCGCCAACTGGCTCACGGTGTGCGGCGACGCCGGCGCGGTGGAGCGCTCGCACGGCATGGCGCCGCTGGTCCACACGGCAGGCTGAGCCCGGCGCCGGTCGGCACGGCCGGCGCCGGGTCAGAGCCGGTGGTTCAGGAGTCGTCGCCGCCCAGGTCGAGGCCGGGCAGCGCGCCGTCGTCCCCGCCGTCCGTCGAGGTGTCCGTGGGTGTCGGCTCGTCGGTCGGGGTGGACCCGGCCTCCGGGCCGGTCGAGACCACGATGCCCACGTGGGACCCGACCTCCACCTCAGTGCCCGCCGGCTTCTCCTGGGAGATCACGAAGCCCACGGGAACGTCGTCCGAGGGCGCGAAGGTCGTGTCCGGCGTGAGCTGGGAGTCGCCCATCAGGGTCTGGGCCTCCTCCGCGCCCTTGCCCACGACGTCGGGCACCGTCGTCATGTCCGGCGCCTTCTTCTTGGCGATGACGATGGCGACGTCGCTGCCCTGGGTGACCGGGCCGGCGTTCGGGCTCTGCCGGATGACGGTGCCGGGCGTCTCGTCGCTCTCCTCGGTGGTGCTGGACGAGCTGAGCTTGAGCTCGCTGATCTTCTTCTTGGCGTCCTTCTCCGACATCCCCACGAGGTTCGGCAGGTCGACCTGACCGGTGGAGACGACGATGTCGACCGTGTCGCCCTCGCTCGCCGCCTTGCCCTCGCCCGGGTCGGAGCTGATGACGAGGTCCTTCTCGACCGTGGCGCTGTTGGCCTGCGAGACGTCGCCGAGCTTGAGCTTCGCGTCGGAGAGCTTCTGCTCGGCCTCGGACTGCGTGAGCCCGGAGAGCTCGGGGACGGCGACGGTGTCCGGCCCGGCGGAGAACGTGACGGTGACGGTGCTGCCCCGGTCCGCCTCCGTGCCGCCCTGCGGGTCCTGGCCGAGGAAGGTGTTCTCCGGCTCCGTGGAGTCGGTGTCCATCTCCTGCCGGTAGACGAGGCCGGCCTTGGTGATCTGGTCCTCGGCCTCGGCGGGGGTGATCGTCTTGCTCAGCGACGGGACTGTGACGGTGTCCTCGCCGGCGGAGTTGACGATGATCAGGGTGATGATCGTGGCCAGGGCGATGGCGCCGATCGCGATCAGCGTCCACATGAGCCCCTTGCGGCTCTTCTTCTCCTCCTCCTGCGGCGGGACGCCGCCCGGCGGGGTCTGCACCGCCGTCGCGCCCCACGGAGAGGCCCCGGCCGGGTCCATCACCTGGGTGGCACCGCCCTGACCCATGACCTGGGTCGCGGCGGCACCGGCCGCGGCGGCGCCCAGCAGCGGCGCCGTGACGTCCCCGCCGCGCAGCGCCGTCTCGAGGTCCGCGCGGAACTCGGCGGCCGTCGAGTACCGGTCGTCGCGGTCCTTGGCGAGCGACTTGAGCGTGATGCGGTCGAGGACCTCCGGCACGTCCGACGCGAGCTCGCTCGGACGCTGCGGCGCCTGCCCGACGTGCTGGTAGGCCACCGCCACCGGGGAGTCCCCGATGAACGGGGGACGGCCGGTGAGGAGCTCGAACAGGAGGCAGCCGGTGGAGTACAGGTCGCTGCGGGCGTCGACGGTCTCGCCGCGGGCCTGCTCGGGCGACAGGTACTGCGCGGTGCCGATGACGGCATGGGTCTGCGTCATCGTCGCGGCGGAGTCCGCCATGGCGCGGGCGATGCCGAAGTCCATCACCTTGACCGCGCCGGTGGGCGTGATCATCACGTTGGCCGGCTTGATGTCGCGGTGCACGATCCCGGCCTGGTGCGAGTACTCGAGCGCGCTCAGCACGCCCGCCGTGATCTCGATGGCCTCCTCGATGGGCACCGCCGCGCCGTCCTGCAGGATGTCGCGGACCGTGTGGCCCTCGACGTACTCCATGACGATGAACGGGATGGGCACGGACGCGCCCTGCGTGTCCGTGTGCGTGTCCTCGCCCGTGTCGTACACGGCGACGATGGCGGGGTGGTTCAGGGCGGCCGCGGACTGCGCCTCGCGGCGGAACCGGGCCAGGAACGACGGGTCGCGCGCGAGGTCGGAGCGCAGCACCTTGATCGCGACGGTGCGACCGAGGCGCGTGTCGTGCCCGATGTGTACCTCAGCCATGCCGCCGCGGCCGATGAGCTCACCGACCTCGTACCGGCCCGCGAGTACCCGGGGCGTCTTGTCCACCACTCAGTCGTCCTTCTTGGTCATGGCCGCGCGCGCGGCGCGCGGCGTGTCTCGGAGCATCATCCCAGAGTTGGGACGGACGCCCGCGCGAACGGTCGTCGGGCACGGCGACGTGTCGCGCGGTACGCACGGCGTGCCCTGGTTCGTGCCCTGCACGGTGCGCCGCGTCGCACGCCGTGCCGTCGGGCGGGTGGTGAGTGGTGCGAGCCGGCCGCCGGTGAGGGTGAGGGCCGGACCGAGGAG
This sequence comes from Isoptericola sp. NPDC055881, assembly GCF_053615895.1. NCBI lineage: Bacteria > Bacillati > Actinomycetota > Actinomycetes > Micrococcales > Promicromonosporaceae > Isoptericola > Isoptericola sp. NPDC055881. Next base: position 98,979 of record NZ_JBSHCR010000007.1, on the reverse strand, counting down.
GACCGCCGCCGCGGCCTGGTCGTCGGCGCCGGCGGCCATCGCCTGCACCAGCGTGGCGAGCAGCAGCACCACCAGCAGGCCGAGCAGCGCGAGGAGCGGCCACGAGAGCCGTCCGAGGGGGCCGAAACGCTGGCCGGTGGACGTCGAGGTGCGGCGCGTGGCGGGCTTCGCCTCCGGGTCCGGCCGGGACGCCCCCGCGCGGGTGCGGGTCGTGGCCGGGGCGGTCGGCGCCTTGCGGACCGCGGGTCGGCGGGGGTCGTGCGAGCCGGCGCGCACGTCCCGGCGCGACGGGAACGCGCGCGCGACGTCGTCGGACGAGGGCGCGGTCGGGGCGACGGCCGCATCGGCCTCCGCCCGCGCCTCCGGCATCGTCGCTCCGTCCGCGGCGTGGCGCGCGTCGTCGGCCGACCCGACGGACGCCCAGGTCACGGGCATCGCGGTGGACGGCGGGGTGGAGGGTCGCGGCGTCGGGGCGGCGTGCGCGGGGACGGCACGCGGCGGGCGCGCGCTCTGCCGCGCCGCGGCGGCGACGCGACGGGCCGACCGGGACCGCGCGCCCAGCGGGTCCTCCGCGATCTCGCGGGCGAGCGCCTCGAGCTCGCTCGCGAGCGCGGCGGCGGACTCGGGTCGGCGCGACGGGTCCTTCTCGAGCATGCGGCCGATGACGTCCGCGAGCCCGGGATGCACGTGCGTGGGCAGGGGCGGCACGGGCGCGTTGACGTGCGCCACCGCGATGTCGACCGGCGTCGAGCCGGTGAAGGGGCGCTTGCCCGCCGTGGCCTCGTACGCGACGACCCCGAGCGCATAGACGTCCGAGGCCGCCGTCGCCGGCTGCCCCACCGCCTGCTCCGGCGACAGGTACTGCGCGGTCCCCATGACCATGCCGGTGGCGGTCATCGGGGCCTGGTTGGCGGCTAGGGAGACGCCGAAGTCGGTGATCTTCACGCTGCCGCCGTGCTCCAGCAGGATGTTGCCGGGCTTGACGTCGCGGTGCACGACCTTCGCCAGGTGCGCGTGGTGCAGGCCCCGGGCGGTGGCGGCGAGGATCGGCAGCAGCTTGCGCGGCGCGACGACGGGCTCGCGCTCCAGGAGGTCGGCCAGCGGCTCGCCGAGCACGAGCTCCATGACGAGGTAGCCCGCGCCGTCCTGCTCGCCGTAGTCGTACATCTGGGCGATGTTCGGGTGCGACAGGGCCGCGCTGTTGCGCGCCTCCGTCCGCAGGCGGCGCAGGAAGTCCTCGTTGCCCGTGTACTCCTCCCGGAGCACCTTGACCGCGACCTCGCGCCCCAGGTAGCCGTCGTCGGCCACCCAGACCTCGCCCATGCCGCCCACCGCGATCTGGCGCGTGAGGCGGTACCGCTCGCCCAGCGCGAGCCCCGTGCTCGGCCTCATCCGTTCAGCACCGCTTCCATGACGGCCTTGGCGATGGGCGCGGAGACGGAGCCGCCGGTGGCGTGCGAGCCGAGGTCGCCGCCGTTCTCGACGACGACCGCGACCGCGACCTGCGGGTCCTCCGCCGGCGCGAAGCCGGTGAACCACACGTGCGGCGGCTCCGAGTTGTCGCCGTGCTGGGCGGTGCCCGTCTTGCCGGCGACGGTCACGCCGGAGATCTGGGCGGCGGTGCCGGAGCCGGACTCCACGACGCTCTTCATCATGTCGGTGAGCTCCGACGCCGTCTTCTCCGAGACCGCGCGGCCGAGGCTCTGCGGCGAGGTCTCGCGGACCACCTCGAGCTGCGGGTCGCGCACCGTGTCGACCGAGAACGGCTGCATGACCTCGCCGCCGTTCGCGATGGCCGCGGTGGTCATCGCGACCTGCAGCGGCGTGGAGACGACGCTGCCCTGCCCGATGCCGGACAGCTCCACCTGAGCGGTGTTCATCGCGTCCGGGTCGGGGTCGTACTGGCTCGCAGCGGTCGAGAACGGCACCTCGTACTTCTTGCCGAACCCGAACTTCTCGGCCTGCTCGTCCATCGCCTGGGCGCCGAGCTTGCCGCCGAGGCCGAGGAACGCGGTGTTGCAGGAGATCCGCAGCGCGTCGGCCAGCGTCATCTCCCCCGCGGACGCGCACGACGTGCCCGCGAAGTTGCCGACCTGCGTGCTGGTGCCCGTGAGCGTGTACGCGGAGGGTGCCGGGATGACCGTCGACGGCGTGTAGTCGCCGCTCTCGAGCGCGGCGGCGGTCGTGACCAGCTTGAACGTCGAGCCCGGGGGGTAGACGTCGGCCGTGGCGCGGCTGATCAGCGGGTCGTCGTCGGCGTTGAGCAGGTCCGTGTAGGCCTCGCTGGCCTTCTTGGTCGAGTGGGTCGCGAGGTCGTTGGGGTCGAACGACGGCTTCGACACCAGCGCGAGGATGGCGCCGGTCTTCGGGTCGAGGGCGACGACGGCGCCCCGCTGGTCGCCGAGCGCGTCCCACGCGGCCTTCTGCGCCTTCGGGTCGATGGTGAGCTCCACGGACGAGCCCTCGGGGTCACGACCGGTGAGCAGGTTCTGCAGGCGGTCCACCCACAGCGCGTCGGCCTGCCCGTTGAGGTAGTCGTTCTCGGCGTGCTCGATGCCCGTGGTCCCGTTGGCCAGCGAGAAGAAGCCCGTCAGCGGCGCGTAGAGCTTTCCGCTGGGGTACTGCCGCTGGTAGCCGAACTCGTCGTCGACCGGCTTGGACAGGGCCACCGCCTCGCCGCCCACGACGATCGGGCCGCGGGCGCGCCCGTACTCGGCGTAGATCGACCGGACGTTGCGGGTGTCGTTGTTCAGCTCGTCGGCGTGGAAGAACTGGATCCACGTGGTCGACACCATGAGCGCCAGGAACATGACCATGACGACGCCCGCCAGCCGGCGCAGGGTCGTGTTCACTGCTGCTCACCTTCTCGGGTGTCGCGGAAAGGCTCGAGCGCCTCTGTCGGGTGGTCGGAGCCGGTGACGGACCGCCGCACCGGGGTGCCGCCCGCCGGGGTGCCGGTGCCCGACCTGGACTCGTCGTAGGCGCCGACGACGATCGGGTCGTGCATCGCAGCGCCCTGCGCGACCGTGCCGCGCACGGGCAGCGCGGACGGGCGACGGGCGTTGTCCGAGATGCGTAGCAGCAGCGCGATGACGATCCAGTTGGCCAGCAGCGAGGACCCGCCCTGCGCCATGAACGGCAGCGTCAGACCCGTGAGCGGGATGATGCGCGTGATGCCGCCGACGACGACGAACAGCTGCAGCGCCATGACGAACGCGAGACCGCCGGCGAGCAGCTTGCCGAAGCCGTCGCGCACGGCGACCGCGGTCCGCAGGCCGCGCTGCACGATGAGCAGGTACGCCATGAGGATCGCGAGCAGGCCGGTGAGGCCCAGCTCCTCGCCCAGCGACGAGTAGATGAAGTCGGAGAAGGCGTACGGGACCTTGTAGGGGTACCCCTCGCCCCAGCCGGTGCCGAACAGGCCGCCGGCCGCCATCGCGAACGTGCCCTGGACGATCTGGTACGACGCGCCCGACGAGTACAGCTCGGCGTCGAACGGGTGCAGCCACACCTCCATGCGCGCGGCCACGTGCGAGAACACGCTCGTCGCGAGGACGGCGCCGGCGGCGAACAGCACGAGGCCGATGAGCACCCAGCTGAACCGCTCGGTGGCGAGGTACAGCATCGCGACGAACAGGCCGAAGAACAGCAGGGACGTGCCGAGGTCGCGCTCCAGCACGAGGACCGCCAGGGACGCGGCCCACACGATGATGATGGGGCCGAGGTCGCGGATGCGGGGCAGCTGGAGGCCGAGCACCTTCTTTCCCGCGAGGGCGAGGGTGTCGCGGTTCGTCACCAGGTAGCCGGCGAAGAAGATCGCGAACGCGATCTTGGCGAACTCGGCGGGCTGCAGCGAGAACCCGGCGATGTTGACCCAGATGCGCGCGCCGTTGATCTCGGTGCCGATGCCGGGCAGGAGCGGCATCAGGACCAGCGCCAGGCCTACCAGCATCGCCGTGTAGGTGAGGCGGCGGATCCAGCGGTGGTCGCGCAGGAACCAGATGAGCAGGATCGCGATGACGGCGCCGAGCACCGTGTACATCATCTGTGCCCAGGCGTTCGCGCCGGCCATGCCTGCGAGCTCGAGCCGCAGGATCATCGCGAGGCCGAGCCCGTTGAGCAGCACGACGGCGGGCAGGATCACCTGGTCCGCCCACGGGGCGCGCAGCCGCAGGACGACGTGCCCGGCGAGCGCGACGACGACCAGCAGGATGCTGACCGGCCAGAACTCGGTCGGCAGGGAGCCGGTGACGCTGCGGCCGACCATGGCGAAGGCCGTGATGCCGGCCGTGAGGGCGAGGATCAGCAGGAACAGCTCAGCCAGGCGTGCGGGGCGGCGCTCCGTCGGCTCGACGGTGCGAGCGGCGGGAGTCTCGACGGCGGCGGCGCTCACCCCTTCGACCCCCCGCCGGCCTTCGTGGCCGTGGCCTTGGGGCTGGGCGTGCTGGACGGCGTGGCCTTCGGTGTCGGCGACGGCGTCGGGGTGGGGGACGGCGTCGGTTCGGGTGCAGCCTCGGCGATGAGCCGGTCCGCGCGCTCGCGTGCCTCGGCCTCCGAGGAGGCGCGGATGGAGCCGTCGAGCCGCTCGGTCCAGTAGTCCGGCAGGTCGGAGACGGGGGTGCCGGTGAGCTCCACCGCGGTGGACAGCGTGATGGGGCCGGCGCTGGCCGGGATGCCCTGGTAGACGGCGACCTCGCCGTCGGCGACCCCGACGTAGTACTGCTGCTGCGTCCACCCGTACGCCCACCACAGGCCGTACCCGACGCCGCCGAGGACGACGAGCACCACGAGGGCGGTGAGCCACGGGCGTCGGCGGCGGCGCGGGCGGGCGTCGGTGTCGTCGGCCTCGTCGTCGGGGTCCTCGTCGTCCTCGTCGTCGTCCGGGTCGGTGGCCGCGGGCGCGCTCTCGGAGGTCTCCGCCGGGGTCGTGAGGACGTCGGGGAGCTCGCCGGTCGCGGCCGCGCCCACCACCTGCGGGACGGTGACGCCCTCGACCGGCACGGCAGCGACGGACTCCTGGGTGGTCGACGCGTCGTCGTCCACGACGTCGGCGACGATCACCGTGATGTTGTCGGTGCTGCCGGCCGTCATGGACAGCGTGATCAGCAGGTCGGCGGCGTCGTCGGGCGAGGGCGTCTCGGCGAGCACCTCGGTGATCTGCTCGGGCGTGACGAAGCCGGACAGGCCGTCGGAGCAGAGCAGCCACCGGTCGCCGGCGCGCGCCTCCCGGACGGACATGTCGGGCGTGAGGTCGACGTCGAAGTCGCCGAGCACCCGCATGACGACGTTGCGCTGCGGGTGGTGCTCCGCCTCCTCCGGCGAGATGCGGCCGGTGTCGACGAGGTGCTGCACGAACGTGTGGTCCACCGTGACCTGGGTGAGGCGGCCGTCGCGCAGCAGGTACGCGCGCGAGTCGCCGAGGTGGGCCATGACCAGCGTGGTGCCGGTGTGCAGCAGGGCCGTGACGGTGGTGCCCATGCCGACCAGCTCGGGGTCGGCGTCGCTGGCGCGCACCAGGTCCTGGCGTGCGCGCTCGACCGTGTGCTCGAGGTCGGTCAGGGCCTCTTCGGGCCCGTGCTCGGTGCTGTCGAGGGGCGCGAGCGCGGCGATGGCCAGCCGCGACGCCACGTCGCCGCCCGCGTGCCCGCCCATGCCGTCGGCGACGGCGAGGAGGTGCGGTCCGGCGTACGCGGAGTCCTGGTTGTTGGAGCGCACGAGGCCGACGTCGGACCGTGCGGCGTAGCGCAGGGTGAGGGTCACGGAGCAGTCACCCCTGGAGCTCGACGACGGACTGGCCGATCCGCACGCCGACGCCCGGCGCCAGCGGCTGCGGCCCCGACACCTGGGTGTCCCCGATGAAGGTGCCGTTCGTCGATCCGAGGTCCTCCACGTACCACTGGTCGCCCTGCGGGAAGATGCGGGCGTGCCGCGACGACGAGTAGTCGTCGTCGAGCACGAGGGTGCAGCCCGGAGCCCGGCCGATGAGGATCGACGCGGACGACAACGGGAGCGTGGTGCCGGTCAGCGGGCCGGTCGTGACGACCAGGCGCGTGGGGCCGGAACGGCGCGGGGGCGCGGGAGCCGCGGCCGCGCCGGCGGGTGTCGCGGCGGGGGCGGCCGGGGCCGGGTCCGTGCGTCGCCGGTCCGCACGGGAAGCGCGCGGGGCGCCCCGGGGTGCCAGGTCGCGGCGCAGCACCGCGATCGCGGAGAGCACGAACACCCAGAGCAGCACCAGGTAGCCCAGCCGCAGCAGGGTGATCGTCAGCTCACTCATCCTGGGGGGATCACCAGCCTTCGGTCTGCTGGCCGGAGGCGCTGCCGGTCCAGAACATGATGCGGGTACGGCCGATGGTCAGGGTGTTGCCGTCGAGCAGGGTGGCCGCAGGCACCTGGTGGCCCTCGACGAACAGGCCGTTGGTGGAGCCGAGGTCGGTCGCGACGACGCCGTCCGGAGTCACCCGGATCTCCAGGTGGCGGCGCGAGACGCCCGGGTCGTCGACGACGATGTCGGCCTCGGCGTCGCGGCCGATGACCGTGACGGGGCCGGTGAGCAGGTACCGCTGCCCGTCGATGTCGATGAGGGGGTGGCGCGTGGACGGCGCGGCCGACGTGGCCGGCGCGACGTTGCCGCGCACGGTGGCCGAGCGGAGCTCGAAACGTCCGGCGGAGATGTCCTCGTGCTCCTCGAAGGAGACGCTGACCGGGCCCACGAAGGCGTAGTGCTGCGACGCCGCGTACTCGGTGAGGTTCGTGGCGAGCTCGTCGGCCATCGTCTCCGCACCCCAGGCGTCGATCTGGGAGAAGTCCGCGGTCGACAGCTCGATCGTGAACTCGTTCGGGACGACCGTGCGGTCGCGCCCGACGACGGCGGCGCGGTCGTCGACCTCGCGCCGCAGCCGGCTCGCCAGCTCGACCGGCTTGATCTCGCTGTTGCGTCCCACCTTCGCGAACGCGTTGTTCATCACGCGCTCGACGCTCTTCTCGAAGCGCTCCAGGGCGCCCATGCCACCTCCTCCCGTCGGCCCACTCGTTCGCGGGCAGACTATCTAGATCGTAGGCAGGGCCGCAGCACCACTCCTCCGCGCGGTGTGGATTTCCTGCGAACGCTCGGCGCAGAACCGCGACCAGCAGGTCACGGCGAGGTGACGACGCGCTCTCCTGACCTGCCGCCGACCTGCGCGGGAACCGACCCTCGCCGGGGCGCGTCCGCACGGGCTGGAGGCGATTGGGGGCTACCCCCTGCGCCGTGTTAATGTTCTGCGGCACGCGCGAGTGGCGGAATAGGCAGACGCGCACGGTTCAGGTCCGTGTGCCCGAAAGGGCGTGGGGGTTCAACTCCCCCCTCGCGCACGTGAGGAGGGTTTCGGCTTCAGGGTCGAAACACCTTCGGAAAGTCCCGGTCAGGTTCTCCTGGCCGGGACTTTCTGCGTTCCGGGAGGTGTGATCCGGCTGTGGGCGCCGGCGCGAGCCTGACTCCGCTGTCGGACCTGGTGAAGCCGCGTCGTGAGGGCCGCGGGAGCCGTTGCGGGGCGACGGCGTGCGGCGCGGCCGGGCTGCGCAATGCCGGTGATGTCAGTTGTCGCCAGGTGCCTGGGGTCGCTGGGGCGGTCCTCGACGATGTCGGCGCGCTGACCGGGTGAACCGGCCCATGGGTCGAGTGTCGGGTGGTTCGCCGAGCTGCTCGGCCCAGGGTTCGGTCTGGTCGTGGCTGGTGGACCACCGGAAGAGCTCGACGGTGTTGTAGCCGGCGAGGTAGATCGCGAGCAGGAGCTCGGTGGCGTGGCGGTTGAGGATCTGAATGAAGCCGCGGTTGAGGTTGGTGTCGGTGAATCGGATCCGGGAGTTGAGGGTCTCGGCGTAGGTGCGGCGGTTGTAGGAGAGTGACCAGACGGTGGACTGCCACGGCAACTGCTGACGGTCACGCTCTTGATCGGTATCGGGAGCGGTGACCGTGGCGCCACAGCCGCACTGCGATCCGGGCTTGCAGGTGGAGGTCGGTAGGTGGGCTCCGAGTCGCATGCTCGCCGGGGAGTTCGGGCAACGGAGGCGGCCGGAGACGGCGGGTCCCTTGAGTCGTTGGGTGCCGAGGGCGTCGTTGTGGCGGCTGTGCGGGATGTAGCGGTACGGCTCCCGGGCGTCGAACACGTCCCTCAGGTGGGCTTTGGTCGCAGCAGTGTCGCCGACGTTCGGCGGGTTCAGGCGGCGCAGCGGGAGGGGCAGTGCCTCGGAGTAGAGGTGTCCGTCGAGCCAGAGAGTGCCGGGGACTGGACCGGGGTTGGTGCCCCTTTGGTTGGTGTGCAGGTCCATGGTGACGGTGATGCCGAGGTGGCGCATCGGCCTGGCGAAGCGTTCGGCGCTGGCCATGGTGTATCCGCGGTCGAAGAGGCCCTCGTCGACCGGCCCGTGCTGCTGGATCGCGCGTGTGAGCGCTACTGCGGCGCCGGCGCGGTCCTGGACACCTGGACGTATCGCCATGCCGGCGCAGATGCGCGGTCCCTCGTCTTCGCCGATCGAGGCGACATAGGTCGCGAGGTGGAACTCGTAGCCCACGTAGAACTCGCTCGGGCGCCGGTCGGTGGATGTGCGCTTGCCCCAGCGCGCGTCGGGGTCGGCGCACACCTGGCCCTCGCGGGTGCTGTGCCCGTCGTGGTATGGGACGGCGTAGGACTCGAAGTCGGTGCCGTCGATGGCGATCGCGTGGGTTCGGCGGAACGCCCGTGGCAAGGCCGCCTGAACGATGGTCACCGCGAGCTCGTCAGCGCTCAGGTCGAGGAAAGAACAGGCTGGCGGGCAGGGGTCGACCTCGCCGGTGTCGAGGTTCACCCGCAGGTCGTGGTTGTGGTCGACGTGCACGCCGTCGCGGGTGGCGGTGCTGAGGGCGGTGAACGCACTCCAAAGACGGCGGTAGAGCCGCTGCCGCCCGGCGGGGTCGTTGATCCAGGTCTCGGGGACTCCGAGGCGGTTGCGGGAATCTGGCGTGAGCCCGAGAACGGTGTTCTCGACGCTGCCGAGCGTCATGCGGTGGGGGCTCGACAGGGCGTGGAGGAACAGGAGCCGGGCGACAAGCTGTAGGGAGACGGCTCGTGGGCGTCCTCGGGTCGACGTGCTCGCCTGCAGGATCGCATGGATCCTCGGGTGGTCGGCGAGAGCGAGGGCGCGAGCGACGCGCTGCTTCTCGGTGAGCGGGTTGGGGCGGTAGCGCACGATGCTTCGACCTGACGCTGTGCGCGTCGGTCGGGCGTTGCGGACTGCCGTCCGGCGGCTCATCGAAGGGCGATCTCCGCGACGAGATCGGCTTCGTCGAAGGGTGGAAGGTAGCCCATGAGGTGGCCGAAGCTCTTCCACGAGGTGACCCCGGCCAGCTGAGCGAGGGCGTTGAGATGGACGCGGTGCTGCAGGTGATCGAGCATCCAGGTTGCCCGGAGGCGCGACATCCTGATCGGAGGGCAGTCGGCCGGGATCTCGGCCTTCTCGATCATGTGCCAGAGCCTGGAGCGGTCCCACTCGCGAGCGATGAAGCCGAGGATGGTTGACCCTGGGTCATCGCGTCGAATCCGATCGAGCGTCGTGTCGTGCGGCGGCGTGATCGGGATCGTGCGTGGCATGTCGCCGGGAACCTCGAGGCACAGGTGACCATGTCGCAGGACGAGGTGGTCGGTGGTGACGCGCCAGGTCTCTCGCGGATAGATCCCGGTGCCCAGCCCGAGGGCGAGTGTGGAGGTGAGCCTGCGCCGCTGTGTCGGGGTGCGCTGCTGCTCCGCGACCTCGAGCAGTCGATCCACTTCCGCGTGTGTGTACGGCACGATCGCGTAGTCGGCGCGCATGCGGGCTGGTAGCGGCGCCCATGGCGCGCGCCGGGTGACGGCTGTCGAGAACCGGCGCAGGTCGGACCGCCGCGTGGCTCGTGATGCGTGCGCGAGGTGGCTGCATCCGACCGCGATGTACCGCCCGACGACGTCGGGCGTGAAGATCTTCTCGCGTTCCAGCGGGATGCCCTGTCGGTGGGCCCAGACGACGAATTGGCTGAGGGTTCGCATGGCTTCGATCGCGCGCCGCCGGTCGACGGGACGGATATCGAGCGCGACGGCCCGGGTGAACTCGGCGACGGGCTGCCAGTCATCGGGTCGCAGCGCCGAGGGGACGTAGCGGCGTACTGCTTCGCGGGCGGACTCGGTATCGTCGTCGTCGTCGGCGTGGCGGTTGACGGGCGAAGTTCCAGAAGAGGACGCTGAAGGCATAGGAAGACCCCAATCGGTACTCGGGGTGGTTCTGGCAGCGGAGTCGAAGTCCGCTGATGCGAGGCGATCGGGTTCAGGAGGTGCGACTCCTGGACCCGTTTTCGCGCCTCCGGCGCCCAGCGCCGACCGAATCAGCCCATCGGGCCCCCGGCTGCGTCGTCGAGAGCCCTGGCAAGAAGCTCGGCGTGGACGGCGGTCACCGGCCGACCCGTCCGGTGCGCCACGTCGTACAGTCGCTGCGCAGTGCGGGCGGGGATGCGTGCGTCGAAGCGCACGAGCTCGTCAGGCTGATGGACACGGGGGCGCGACGACGGGCGCCCGGTCCTCGCTGACCGGATCTCAACCAAGTCCTTCGGTTCCATCGCTGCGTCCTCCCATCGCCCACGTCCACACCACAAACACCGGATCCGTGAATCCGTCGTGTCGGGTGGTTGGGCCGACTGAGAGGACGGTGGTCAGCCGCACCTCGCGCGCCGCGGTCTGGAGCCGCAAGCCAACTCCCGCACCTCGTACGGGTAGCCCTTCCAGAGTAGGCGCGCGCACCCTGGAGTCACGAGGGCGCGCGGGGCCAGCCGCTGAGTTAGGGCGGTCTCCGGTCTAGTCAGAGGTTCGACCGTGGGTAGCGATACCGACGGATCTCCGCCGCTGCGCACGCCACGTTCCGAGTCGTGCAGCAGGCTGCTGCACAACTGCTCCCGCGTGAGACCGGGAATCATGCGGAGGCGCTGCGCAATCCGTAGTAGCAAGGCAGGCCGCGGTAGGAGTGGCAGGTGGTGCACGCTCGGGCACCAGCGGCATGGTCGCAGGCGGCGGCAAGAGACGATTCTCGCCGCGGCGATGCCTGAGGGATTGTTGTTGCATTCAATGGTGCTTTGGTGTGCTCCACGGCTACAGTCGTTCCCATGGCTGGCAGCATCCGCACCAGAGCTCACGCCGCGGCAACCCAGGCGGACATCCACGACCTCGTGCGCGTACTGAACGAGAACGTCGGTCCGACGATCGTGCAGACGATTGCTGGCGTGAAGGACCGCACCCTGCCGAGCAAGTGGGCCAAAGCTGACGGCCCTACGCCACGCCAGGATGCGCAGCGGCGCTTGCGCCTGGGGTATCAGGCGTGGTGGACGGTGAGCAGTGCGCAGGGCCCGAGCGTCGCGATCGCTTGGCTCGTGGGTGCCAACCCCATGCTCGACGAGAACCTGCCGCTGCAGTACATCGTCGACGAGCGTGCGGCCGAGGTCCTCGGCGCCGCGGTCGCATTCGTCGATGACATGCACGCGGCATGACCCAGGGACTGTTCGAGTCAGTGGCGAGGCGCCGCCGTCAGTTCGCCCAGGGCGTTGGGACGTGGGCGCCACTGACGACGGGCGGTGTCGCGATGGCCGTCAGTCCAACGAAGCAAGGAGAGGAGGGGCCATGATGTCGACGCCAGCCGACCGGCCATCCGGCGTGGGCCAATCCGCTCCTCTTCATCGGCGATAGGATCGGCGCGCCAGTGCGCAGCACGACCGAAGGAGGCCAAGATGGCACGCGCAGACATGCTCCTTGACCTCGTACAGGCCGAGCGGCGAGGCGACAGGGAACGCTTCCGCGTCCTGGTCGAAGCCGTGATTGCCGAAGAGCGCGCCAACCAGCACCACCTGCTCGCCGACCGTCTCTCCGAAATCATCACCACCACCGGTCAGGGTCTGGCCCGTGACGACCGTGCCGCGGCTGTCAGTGACCTGGTTCAAGAGATCGTCGCCAACCGCCGGCTCGGCGACTTGGAGCTCGCAGACGTCCCGCGCCGGGTCGTGACAGAACTGATCGAAGAGCAGCGACGTGCCGACCTGCTCAGGAACTACGGGATTGAGCCGAGGAACCGCATCCTCCTGTCTGGTCCTCCGGGCAACGGGAAGACCAGCGTGGCCGAGGCGATTGCCTCGGAGCTGATGCTGCCGTTCTACGTGGTCCGGTACGAGGGGGTCGTGTCGAGTTTTCTTGGCGAGACCGCGGCACGGCTCGACAGCGCCTTCGAGTTCGCGCGTAGCCGACGGTGCGTCTTGTTCTTCGATGAGCTCGACACCATTGCCAAAGAGCGTTCGGACGAGCACGAGACAGGTGAGATCAAGCGTGTCGTGTCCACGCTCTTGCTTCAGATCGACCGCCTCCCGGCGCACGTCGTCTTTGTCGGTGCGACCAACCACAGCGAGCTCCTGGACCGTGCCGCCTGGCGGCGCTTCCAGGTGCGCGCCGAGCTCGATGCGCCGAGCCGCGACCAGGCGACAAGGTTCCTCGAGCGACTTGCCGCCAGGTTGGGCGGAGACCTCGGGTATGCGCCGCGAACCTTGGCGGACAAACTTGCAGGTTCAAGCTTCGCCGAGTTGGAGGAGTTCGCGCTAGATGTCAGGCGGCGTGCTGTCCTCGAGATGCCAGACGGCGACCTACGTCGCATCGTCCGTGAGCGCCTCGAGCACCGCCGTGGTCAGATGACGCGGTGAACGAAGCACAACGGCCACTGCTGGCCCTCGGCGCACCCACCGTGGCGCAGAGGGTGAAGCAGAAACCGCTGGCGATGCCCCGCGCATCTAGGGTGGGCGCCGCGCGGCAAAAGGAACGACTGACGCCGCAGTTCCGCGAGCTGGCGGCCGCGTTCGACGCGGAGCGGGCACGGCTCGGCCAGGACGTCCCTGACGAGGTCGATCCCGAACTGGTCGTCGTGTTCGACTTGGCCGGGAGCATCGGCGAGTTCCGCAACGCGGTCAACCGAATCGACGGCCTGGAGTTCCTGTCTGAGCTGCTGGGCGACGAGAGCGACCCCGACGACGATTTCTATATGACGGAAGTTGGCACCGGGCGTACCACCAAGCCGGTCCCGCACTCGCTGTACATGGTGATGACCAACTCCCGGGCGATCGAGGAGCTCCTGCGCCTGTTTGCCGTCTGGCAGCAGGACCCGTCGGCCAAGTTTGAGCACGGGCTCGGCAAGTTCAAGGACGCCTTCCAGCAGCTCTCCTCGATCAGGCGCTGGGGCCCTGAAGACCGAGTTCGGGAGACGGGCCTGCTTGACGCGTGGCGGGAACACCTCGAGTTCGTCGGCCAGTCTGTTAGCACTGTGATGGCTGAGATCGAACTCTGGTACCGGGGCGACCCAGGAGCCCGGACTCAGGCCGAGGACCACGTTACGCAGGTTGTCGTCGACTCTGGAGGGCGGGTGCTCCAGCGGTCCCAGATTGGCGAGATCGGCTATCACGCGCTCCTGGCAGAGCTTCCCGTCCAGCAAGCCGAGACCGTGTTGACTCAAGGAGCAGCGTCGATCAGGCTGCTGACGACCGACGACGTCATGCTCGTTGGTCCCTTCGCCCCGATGAGTGTCACACCGGCGAGCGAGGCGCCCGCGGTAAAGGTGCAGGTTTCCTCACAACCTGAAGCGGCCGGGCTGCCGAGGATCGCGCTTCTGGACGGTTATCCGTTCACGAACCACGACGCTCTGAGGGGCAGGCTCTCTATCGACGACCCTGACAGCCTCGAAAGCAACTATCCGGTGCTCGCACGGAACCACGGCACCGCGATGGCGTCGCTGATTCTCCACGGCGATCTTTCGATTCCCGGAGACCCGCTCGAGCGTCCGCTCTACGTGCGGCCGATCATGAGACCTCACGAAATCAACGAGCGGGTCGAGCAGGTCTTCCCGGACAAACTGTTCACCGATGTCCTTCACCAGGCGGTGCGGCGCATCGTCGTCGGAGACGGAAGCCGCGAGGCCGTGGCACCCAGCGTCCGGATCGTCAGCCTCTCCCTAGGTGCGCCGACGCGGGCGCTCGTGCGGCGGATGAGCCCGGTGGGCCGGTTGCTCGACTGGCTGGCATACGAATACAACCTGCTGTTCGTTGTGAGTGCAGGCAACCATGTTGGTCCAATCACGGTCCCCGCTGATGCCGCAACCGACCTGGACCGCGCCAGGACCGAGGCCGTCAAGTACGTCTACGGCAGAGCGATCCTCCGTGGCATCTTCCCGCCTGGTGACGCACTCAACGCCCTCACCGTGGGCGCCACCCACGAGGATGGGCTCAGTGACCACGAGGTACCGGATACGGTCTGGGACCTGACGCGTCCTGGTGCGCCGGCGCTCTATGGCGCGACTGGACCCGGAGTGGGCCGCTCGATCAAGCCGGACATCCTTCACAGCGGCGGACGTGCGTTCTTCACCCGCCCGGTCTCGGACGTCGAGCAGGGCACGGCCACTGCGGAGCTGTTGGCGACCACCGTCTCTGGACCTGGCCACCAAGTCGCTGCGCCCGGGCGGGGCGGAGCGACGAATCTCACCGTCTTTACTAACGGGACGAGCAACGCTGCTGCCCTCGTGACCAGAGAGGCGAGCCGCATCTTCGACATCCTCGAGGCGGGAGCCTCGAGCGAGGATGACATTCCGCTGCCTGACGCCCAGTACCACCCTCTGCTCGTTCGGGCCCTGCTTGCTCACGCCAGCTCGTGGGGACCGCTCGAGGGGACCCTGCGCCGCGACCTTGGGATCAGCAACCAGGACGCAAGGCGACGTTTGACTCCGCTGCTGGGTTACGGGCGGCTGGACACCAGCCGCCTTGGTGCTGGCGCAGCAAACCGTGCCGTGCTCGTCGCGGGTGGAAGCATCGGACGTGACGAGCGGCGAACGTATGGTCTGCCCTTGCCGACGTCGCTACAGGCTGTGGCCGATTGGCACCGCATCACGATCACTCTGGCCTCGATGGCCCCGACGATCGGTCAGCGAACCCAGTACAGGGGCTCGAAGGTCTACTTCGTCACACCCGACACCAAACTCGGCGGCGGAGACCGGATCGACGCAGAGCACAACGCCGTGAGGCGAGGCAGCCTGCAGCACGAAATCGTTGAGGGCAATCGCGCCATGGTGTTCGGTGACGGCGACTCGTTCCCCATCCATGTCGAGTGTATGAATCACGCACAGCGCCTGGGCGCAGGCGAGAGCATCCGCTACGCGCTCGTCGTCTCCATCGAGACAGCCCTGCAGACGTCGACCACGATCCACGACGAAGTCCGGACGAGGCTGCGTGAACGAGTACGAGGTCGCGCGACCGTGTGAGAGCCCGTGCGTACCCGCCACCTCCGCTGCAGGCTAGATCAGAGCCTCCACTGAACCCGGGCATAACAGTGATGCGGGTGAATCCTCGCCGAGTCCTGCGCTCTCGCCGCGTCGGCCTGGCGAGCAGCCAGTGGGTCACGGTAGGACTTCGGTTATGACGGAAGTGACCGAGCGACCGCAGACGCCGACCAGACCTGTCGAGCATGGTGCGTACCGTGCGTGGCTCCGCACCGGGGCGAGGGAGGATTGGGTCGACCGTGCTGCCGACCATGTGGGTGCGTGGCTGCGCAGCAAGGACCAGCGCTTGGACGTGGACCTGTCCCGCGGCGATGGTGTGCACATGGTCGCCGTAAAGACGATTATCGTGCGCCACCAAATCAACAGCGGTAAGAGTGCGTTCCGGCTCGCGATGGTCGAGGGTGTGCCAGGCTCTCGGTACAACGAAACCTCGCTGGCGCATGAGGAGTGGGAATGACCGACGAAGTATCGGTCGGAAATCTCATCAAAGTCGTCAGTATCGATGCACTTGACGGGACTGTGTACTTCCGTGTGAATGACGGGCGAACTGGTCGACACCCGGGCTGGCGTGGGGAGCTTCCCGAGCGAGGCGATCTCTTCATCGTTAGCGATGATAGTTGGGATCCTGCGCCCGCCGAGGCTTGGCCCGAAACGAACTCGATAGCAATCGTGAAGGGAATTCTTGACGACGGAACAGTCCTCCTCGACGCGTCTCTGGGAATACGAACCGCGCACAATCATCGCGGCGTAGCCATCGACATCAATTACACGGTCGAGTACAACGACGTGGACGGTATCGTCCGAGTCGTCTCAGAAACACCGATCCGCAGTAGAGACTTTGGGATGGACGCCGAAGATGTGGAGAGGGAGTACCATGTCGCGAGCAGCGGGGACGGACCATCCTTCGCCGACTTCGGCGGCTACCCAGAGGTGATCGCGCGCGCGCGTGAACTCATTGAGACGCAGCTTGAGCGACGCGAAAAGCTAGACGAGATCGGAGCGCGCCCGGTGAAAGGCGTGCTATTCACTGGGCCGCCTGGAACGGGAAAGACGCACCTCGCGCGAATTATCGCCCATGAGTCAAAGGCGGACTTTTACCTCATCAGTGGACCGTCGATTGTAAGCAAGTGGATGGGGGACACCGAGGAGACTTTGCGCCGCATCTTCAATGCCGCGACGGCAAGCGCCAGTGGCCGCGCGATCATCTTCTTCGACGAGATCGACAGCATCGCGGAACGCAGAACCAACGACTCTCACGAAGCGTCGAAGCGCCTGGTCGCGCAGCTCCTGACGTTGATGGATGGCTTCGACGACAAGGGCAAGAGTGTCGTCGTGATCGCCGCAACGAACCGAGTCGACACCCTCGACCCTGCACTGACGCGACCCGGTCGGTTCGACTGGGAGATCGAGTTCGGCCTTCCGGGCGTGGTCGATCGGCTCGAAATCCTTCGCGTACGCGCCCGTGAGCTGAAGACCGCGCGGGACCTGCCACTTGAGGACATCGCGGTTCTCTCGGAAGGATGGTCCGCCGCTGACCTAGCCTCCATCTGGACAGAGGCGGCGCTGGTTGCTGCCGGCGATTCTCGAGGCGAGATCGCTGCTGAGGATGTCGCACAGGCGTACGAGCGTGTCGCAGCTCGTCCCCGCCGCGCATACGTCGAGGAGGCGAGCAAGTGAAGGTTTGGACTCGGATCAAGCGCTGGCTACGGCGTCCCAAGCGCACCGCCGACCCGGACATGCCCCAGGCGCTCCAGGAGTCACCGCTTCGTGAGTTCGTCTACCTAGACGAGGTGAGTCTTAGGAGCCTCCTCTCCTCGCAGACCGGTGAGGTAACCGATTCCACATCGGAACAATTGAGCGACGCACTATCAACGGAGCTGTCCGGAACGATCGGAGCGAACCCTGGCCTTGTTGCGAAAGCAGAGCTAGCCTCGAAGTTCCAGACCAGCAACAGCAGCAGCATTCAGACGTCGCGCAAAGCGACCGTCCAGTCCTGGTTCCGCGAGTTTCATGCGATCTCCGGTCTTCGCCGCATCGAGCCGACAAGCGTGAGTGGTCCCGCGGATGACATCCCCTCCCTCGAGAAGGTCGACGATCCAGCACTCGCGTTGAAGTCAGCGGATCTGCGGCGCGGTGATCTGGTCGAGTTCCGAGTGCGGCTGAAGGCAGACCCCGTGTTTCACCTTGGCACGATGGTGTCCGAGTTTTCCGCGATGGCCGAGGACTTCCCGGACATGTTTGAGGCGGGGAACGGGCTCGAATCACTCCGCGAGGCGCAGCCTGTGAACAAGATCTTGCAGCGGCTGCTCGCGGGGCTCATTCCTATCCGGGCCGAGGCGATTGACTACTCGGTCGCAGTTGTAAACGGGACAGAGTATGTCGTTCATAACGAGCTCATCGAAGGGCTCCCGCTTGACGACGTGAAGCACCTTGAGATCGTTGGCGTCACGGAGCATATCGCGTACTGGAAGGACATCCGCCGAGTCCTGTTCTCGGATGCTGAGTTCACGTTGCTTGCGCGTGTCGCGCGATCCGGCCTCGAAGATTCTTGGACGCCGGTAAAGCTCGCCGACCTATTCCGCCAAGTTGCTCCCGGTCTAATCGACCAGATCAACTCTGCGAGCCGGGAGCCGTTCGACGGCACGCCACAGTTGCATTCTCCTGCGTCGGCACCCGAATCCGCGTTAACGAACGCGTTGATGATTTACTCAGACTCCCTTTTGAAGGAGTCAGGCAAGAAGCTAGTAAAGGCCGGGAAATCCCAGCTCGCCCAGCGTGTCAACAGGCTTGAATCGCTCGGCGAATCCGTTTCGGATCAGCGAACTGCTTTCCGGAGTATCAGAGAACTACTCGATGAGCTTTCGGGCGTCGCGGTTACGCCAGAGCGGGATCTGGAGCTCAGGGAAACTGCGCGCACGGCCGCAGGGCTGCCGATCTTTCCTGCACTTGCGCATGGGCGGTCGACGGCTGCGTCCACCAGTGTTGTCACTCAGAGCGCGAGTGCGGCCGCGAGTGAGCGTCTGCTCGACGTAGATGTGATTGCAATCTACTGGTGAACGATCTGGGTCTGCTGCATGGATAGGCGACAGCGGTGACCCGCCCTAGGGCTCGGTTACCAGATCCGGTCTGGTGGTTCGACTTCTCCAGTGAGAATGCTCGAGTATCCCGAAGCCGTGTCAGTCGTTCCTGTGACGAGACGATCCGGGACATGTTCGAGCTCGATGTTCAGCAATCAACTCAGATCCTGAACGAGGTTCGGTCGGCCGACGTTGTGGTGAAAGATGCGGCTGCTCCACAGCGCGGGCCTTCGATCAGGTGGCTCCCCGCTGAGCAACGTCATGGGCGTGGGACACGCCAGCCCTGATCGGCGATCGCCATCGGAACCCACGGTAGGGGGCGAGGGTGTGCTTGGACGCCGCGTTGGGGTGTGCCTGAGCCGCGGAGGAGCATGGGATCCCGCCTGGTGAGCGACTTTCCGGAACCACCCACGTGAGGAGGTTCCCGGGTAGTCGGGAGCCCACAAGACGAAAGTCCCGGTCGAGTTCAACTCGGCCGGGACTTTCGTCGTTTCAGAGGTCGACGGCCGACCTGACGCTTCAGCGCAGCCTGCGGAAGAACCCGCGGATGTCGTCGACCAGCAGGTCGGGCGCGTCGTGCGCCGCGAAGTGGGAACCGGTGTCGTAGACGTTCCACGACACGATGTTCTTGTGGTCCCGCTCGGCGAACGCGCGGATCGAGTGGAAGTCCCAGGCGAAGTTGGCCAGCCCCAGCGGCACGGTGGTCGGCTCGGTCGGCTTGTCCGTGGCGTGGAAGTCCTCGTAGTAGAGGCGCGCGGACGACGCCGCCGTGTTGGTGAGCCAGTAGATCATCGTGTTGGTGAGCACGTAGTCGGGGTCGAGGTTCGGCCCGAGCAGCTGCGCGTTCCAGCCGAGCTGTCCCACCGGCGAGTCCGCGAGCGCGTGCGAGAGCGTCTGCGGGGCGGTCGACTGCAGCTTGTCGTACGCACCGCCGTTCTCCAGCCACCACGACAGGAACTCGACGTTCTTTCGGTCTTCCGGCGACAGGTTCTCCAGCTCGGCGGGATCGCCGGACGGGAACGAGAAGACCTGGGTCACGTGCACCCCGAGGACGTGTTCGGGGTCGCAGCGCCCGACCTCGGGCGAGATGAGGGAGCCGCCGTCGTTGCCGTGAGCGCCGTACTGCTCGTACCCGAGGCGGTGCATCAGCTCGGCCCACGCCTTCGCGATCCGGTACCGGCTCCAGCCCCGGTCGGTGGTGTGGCCCGAGAAGCCGAAGCCGGGCACCGACGGGATCACCAGGTGGAAAGCGTCGGCCGGGTCGCCGCCGTGGGCTCGCGGGTCGCTCAAGCGGTCGATCACGTCCAGGTACTCGACGACCGTCGTCGGCCAGCCGTGCGTCAGCAGCAGGGGAGTCGCATCCGCCTCGGGTGAGCGGACGTGCATGAAGTGCACGTTCTGCCCGTCGATGGTCGTCGTGAACTGCGGGTACCGGTTGAGCCGCGCCTCCCAGGCGCGCCAGTCGTACTCCTCGCGCCAGCGCCGGACCAGACCCTGCAGGTACTCGAGCGACACGCCGTAGTCGGCGCCGCCGTCGGGCAGCTCGTTGGTCCAGCGCACGCGGGAGAGGCGCTGGTCGAGGTCATCGAGGTCGGCCTGGGGGATGTCGATGCGGTACTCGTTGATGTCCATGGATCCCACTCTGTCGGCCCATGAGGAAGACTTGCTTCCTCATAGGATGCGAATCTTGGGCCATGTCGGAAACCTCTGCGCGGCTCCTGCGCCTGCTCTCGCTCCTCCAGCTCCCGCGCGACTGGGCCGGTCCCGAGCTGGCCCGGCGGCTCGGGGTGAGCGGGCGGACCGTGCGCGCCGACGTCCAGCGTCTGCGGGACCTCGGCTATCCGGTCGTGGCCACACGCGGGAACGTGGGCGGCTACCGCCTCGGCGCGGGTGCGAACCTGCCGCCGCTGCTGCTCGACGACGACGAGGCGGTCGCGGTCACCGTCGGACTCCGTACGGCCACGGGCGGTGCCATCGCGGGGATCGAGGAGGCGTCGCTCCGGGCGCTGGCCAAGCTGGAGCAGGTGCTGCCATCCCGGCTGCGCCGCCGGGTCGGCGCCCTGCAGACCTACACGGTGCCTGTGCCCCATGACGACGCAGGACCGACCGTCGACACGGAGGTCCTGACGACGCTCGCCGCCGTCTGCCGCGACCGCGAGCGGCTCCGGTTCGACTACGCGGACCACTCCGGCGCGGCCACCGTCCGCGCCGTCGAGCCGTACCGGCTGGTGAACTGGGGCCGCCGCTGGTACCTCTTCGCGTGGGACCTGGACCGGGACGACTGGCGGACCTTCCGCGTCGACCGGATGCGGCCGCGCATCCCGACCGGTCCGCGGTTCGCCCCGCGGGAGCTGCCCGACGACGTCGCGGCGTACGTGTCGAGCCGGGTCTCCGCCGCCGCCTGGCGATACCGGACGCGGGTCACCGTGCACGCCCCTGCCGAGGTGGTGGGCGAACGGATCAGCCCGGCGGTGGGCGTCGTCGGACGCATCGACGAGCAGACGTGCGTGCTGGACACCGGAGCCGACACCGTGGAGACGCTCGGCGCGTACCTGGGACTGCTCGACGCGGACTTCGACGTCACCGGACCGCCGGAGCTCGTCGCACATCTCCGCCGTCTGACCGCGCGCTACGCGCGCTCGACCCCACCCACCTCCGACCGGGTGTGCCTGGCACCGGTGCCCTAGTCGCGGACGTGCTGGTCAGCGAGCTTCCGGAACCACCCACGTGCGATCCGGCTGTGGGCGACGGCACGGGCCCGTGGCCTGCTCGCCGTCGTCCTCGCCGCTCTCGTCGTCACCCAGGTCGCCGTGCTCCCCGCGGCGTTCGTGCGGACGGCGGGCGAGCCGCCCGACCTGACGCCGCTCGACGACCCATCGACCCAGACTGCTCACTCGACGACGATCTCGACCGGCACGTTCCCCTGGGTGGCCAAGGAGTACGGGCAGGAACGGTGTGTTGCCTCCAGCAGGGTCTTGCCGGTGTCGCCGGCCAGGTGCTCGGGGAGCTCGGCCCGCAGTGTGGCGGCGAGCGTGAAGCCCGGCCCGGTCGGCACGAGGCTGACCTCGGCAGTGACCGCAACGTCCTTGGCGTCGAGGCCTCTGCTCTGGGCGATGAGACCCATCGTGGTGGAGAAGCAGGCCGCCCAGCCCGCGGCGAAGAGCTGCTCAGGGTTGACGCCGTCGCCTGTTCCACCCATCTCCTTGGGCAGCGCGAGCTGAACGTCCAGCCGTCCGTCCGAGCTGACAGCGCGGGCGTCGCGTCCAGATGACGTGGCGACGCCGGTGTACGTCGGGTTCATGTTCTGACCTTCCGTCCTGGTGTACCTGGGAACGCTGTCAACGATCACCACCGTCCGTGGCAGCCGCCATGACCTCCTAGGTACAGCAACCCGCGTTACCTGACTGGTCATGGCCGCTCGCCTGCGAGCGCGCCACACTGGCGTGACCACCACACCCGAAGAATGCGACCGCCATGACTGCAGAACTTCGTGACGAGCCACAGGCCGTCGGCGAGCTCGTCCGCTTCTGGCGGGTGCACAGGCGCCTGAGTCAGCTCGACCTAGCCCTCCAGGCCGAGATGTCGACCAGGCACCTCAGCTTTGTCGAGACAGGGCGTGCCCAGCCCAGCCGGCAGCTGCTGGTCCATCTGTCCAACCAGCTCGACCTGCCGATGGCCGAACGCAACCGTCTCCTGCTGGCCGGTGGGTTCGCGCCGATCTACCTGGAGAAGTCGTACGAATCCGAGACGATGCGGCCGCTGCGCGAATCCCTGCACCAGCTGCTCGACGCACACATGCCTCACCCGGCGCTGATCGTCGACGGACTGTGGAACCTGATCGACGCCAACGACGCGGCGTCCTTGCTCTGGGCCGGGGTGGACCCCGAACTGCTGAAACCGCCCGTCAACCTGTTACGGCTGTCGGTGCATCCCGGTGGCATCCCCAGCATCTCGTCGATGACGGCCGCGTGCAGCGCCCCACTGATCCACCAGCTGAGACGCCAGAGCCGCGACAACGCCGACGGGGCCCTGGCCGAGCTGGTCGATGAGGTCGAGTCCTACCTACCCCACCAAGCACCCAGGGCTGCCACCCAGCCGATGGTCACTCTCGACCTCCGCACCCGCCGCGGCAACGTCCGCCTGTTCACCCTGATCGCCACGATCGGAGCCCCCCTCGAGGTCACCGCAGCAAGCCTCGCCATCGAGACCTTCCTCCCCGCCGACCCCCTCAGCGCCGCCCGCCTCCAAGAGCTGGCAGCCTCCGACGACAGCTGACCGAAACCATCGGCCGCCTCAGGAACGGTGGGCCAGGAAGGGAACTGAACCATGGCGGCCGTCGACGACGTTCGAGCGCTGGGCACACAGCTCGAGCGTTCCTCCGAGGTCTACGTGCGGGGGCGGCTGAAGTTCCGCGTCGGTCAGATGGTCTACGTGGCCTTCTCCCTGGACGAGACAGTGATGGGTTTCGCCTTCCCGAAGGAAGAACGGGCAGCGCTGGTCGGAGGGGACCCCCGCACCTTCCAGCTCCCCGCGGAGTCGGACCTCCGCTTCAACTGGGTCCACGCCGACCTCGCGGCCCTGGACCCGACCGAGGCGCGCGAGCTCGTCGTCGATGCTTGGCGGATGGTCGTCCCACGCAAGCTCTCCCGTGCCTACGACCTCGCCCATCCCGCCGGCCCGCACGACGGCTGACCGACGGCGCCACGCCATCGCGATCTCCCTCGCCGGCCGGGACCGGACGGTGGACTGTCGAGAGACCGGAGCCTTCCGCATCTCATCCGGTCGTGGCGCCGGGTCGAGCGTCAGGGAGCGAGCAGGAACTTCGAGCGCTCGCCCGCCTCGAGCCGTCGGTGCGCGTCGGCCGCCGCGTCGAGCGGGACCACGGTGCGCGCCCGGAGCGCCAGGCTCCCGTCGGCGAGGCGGCTCATCGCTTCCGACAGCGCGCCGACGATGCCCTCCGGCCTCGGCCCGGACAGCGGCACGCCGAGAGCGGGCCCGCTCGCGTTGCTCAGGGTGACGACCCGCTCGGGGCCGCCGGCCAGAGCGATCGCATCGCGGAGCTCGGAACGGGTCGCGGCGTCGACCACCGCGTCGACGTGCGGTGCACGGGCGCGGACGTCCGCCACGAGGTTCGGGCCGTAGGAGACGGGGACCGCACCCCAGCCCTCCACGGTGGCGAAGTCCGCCGGTCGTACGGCGGCGATCACGGTGGCGCCCCGGGCAATGGCGAGTTGCGTCACGATGGTGCCGACCGAACCCGCCGCGCCGAGCACCAGCAGGGTGTCGCCCTCGCCGACGGAGACCAGGTCGAGCACCCTGACGGCGGCCTCGCCGGACGCGGGGAGCGCCGCGGCGTCCTCCCAGGAGACGGTGGCGGGCTTGCGGACCCAGAAGTCGGCGACGGCGAGCGCTGCGTAGCCGCCGAGGCCGGGGAGGAAGACCGCCACCTCGTCTCCTGGTCCGACGTCGTCCACGCCGGACCCGACGGACTCGACGGTGCCCGCGCCCTCGAAACCGAGCACGGTGCCCTCGTGGGCGCCGAAGGCCTTGAGCCTCCCCGACCGCAGCGCCAGGTCGGTCGGGCCGACGCCGGCGAGGCGCAGGGCCACCCGGATCTGGCCTGGGCCTGGAGCGGGCACGAGGACATCTGCCGGGCGCAGCACCTCGGGAGAGCCGAAACTGGTCAGGGCAACAGCGTGAGTCATCACGAGCCTCCATTCGTTGGTGGTGAGAAGTGTGGGGCGGTCCGGTCAGACCTGGCTGGCGCCTCCGTCGACGTACAGCTCTGTGCCCGTGATGTAGGAGCTGCGCGGCGATGCCAGGAAGAGCACCGCGTCGGCGACCTCGTCGGGCGTCCCCAGGCGTCCGGCCGGCACGCCGCTGGCCAGGCCCGCGAGCAGCTGCTCCGACGCCGCGGCGTCGGGCGCGAGCCCGCTCAGGCCGGGCGTCCTGATCGGGCCGGGCGCCACCGTGTTGACGCGGATCCCGCGGCCGACCAGCTCGGCTGCCCAGCTGCGCGCGAACGACCGGAGGGCGGCCTTGCTCGCGGCGTACACGCTGAAGCTCGGGCTGCCCTTGACGTCGATGTTGGAGCTGGTGATCACGACGGACGCCCCGGGGTTGAGCAGGGGCAGCGTCTTCTGCACGGTGAACAGCGTCCCGCCGACGTTCCCGTTGAAGATGTCGGCATAGTGCTGCCAGGAGATCTCCTCCAGCGAGGCGAACCCTCCGCCGCCGGCGTTGGCGAACACGACGTCCAGACCTGCCCCCCGCTCCTCGATCGCGGCCACGAGCCGGTCGAGGTCCGCCAGGTCGGCGACGTCGCCCCGTACGCCGGTCGCGCCGTCCCCGATCGAGGCGACCGCCTCGTCCAGGGCCGTCTGGCGGCGGCCCGTGAGGAAGACGTGGGCACCCTCGCGCGCGAACCGCTGCGCGGTGGCCAAACCGATGCCCGAGGTCGCTCCCGTGACCAGCACCGTCTTGCCGTCGAACTCTCCCACGACTTCTCCCTCGCTCTGCCCCGGCGTCAGGCCGGGGCTATTTATGTATCGCGCGGTACATAAGTCGCGTGCGGGTCCCGGTATTCCGAGGACGGCGGATCTCTGTACGGTGCGGTACAGAACGCGGGAGGGGATGCGGTGACCGACGCAGACGGCAGGCGGGGCAGGCCCCGCGAGTTCGACGTCGACGAGGCGCTCGATCGCGCGATCGAGGTGTTCTGGCGGCACGGCTACGAGGGCGCGTCGCTGGCACAGCTCACGGCCGCGATGGGGATCAACCGGCCCAGCATGTACGCGGCGTTCGGCAGCAAGGAGGAGCTCTTCCACCGCGCGGTGAGCCGCTATGCCGAGGTCGACATGGCCTACGCCCGTCAGGCGCTCCAGGAGCCCACCGCCTACGAGGTCGCCCGCGCCTTCCTGCACGCCAACGTCGAGGCGCTCACCCGCCCCGACCGCCCGTCCGGCTGCCTCTCGGTCCAGGGAGGCCTGGCCGCGGGCGGCGACGGCGGACGGGCCGCAGCGTTTCTGGCGCAGAGCCGCCTGCGCGGCGAACGAGCGATGGCTGAGCGGTTCGCCCGCGCCGTCGTCGAGGGCGACCTGCCCGTCGGGACCGACGCCACCGACCTGGCGCGGTTCGTCATGGCCGTGAGCGAGGGGCACGCGGTCCATGCGGCGGCCGGCGTGGACCGCGCCAGCCTGCGCGCCTCCGCCGACATCGCGCTGCGTGCGATCAAGCACGCGTGAGGACCTGGATGCGGGCGGGACCTTCTGTGACCCGGACGGGTCAGGCGCGGTCGTAGGTGAGGACCTGCACGCCCGAGGAGAGCGTGACCTGCTCGGCCGGCTGGAAGAGGTGCGGCTGGAACGGGCCGTCGAAGAGCGGGATGCCCGACCCGATCACCGACCTGTTCTGCTTGAGGACGAGCCGGTCGATCTCCGGCAGCAGCGCGTGCGCGAGCTTGCCGCCACCCACCAGCCACAGGTCCAGGCCGTCCTCGGCCTTGAGCGCGCGCACCCGGTCCAGGGCGTTGTCACGGACGATCTCGACGGCAGGATCACGGCTCTCCAACGTGCTGGAGAAGACGAGGTGGCGCAGGTGGGGGTACGCGTCGGTCATCCCGGCGGCGAGCCCGACCTCGTACGAGGCCCGGCCTTCGAGGACGGTGTCGAACGCCCGCCCGGGCGCGTCGATGCCCATCGCCTGGCGGGCCG
Organism: Isoptericola sp. NPDC055881; assembly: GCF_053615895.1. Lineage (NCBI taxonomy): Bacteria > Bacillati > Actinomycetota > Actinomycetes > Micrococcales > Promicromonosporaceae > Isoptericola > Isoptericola sp. NPDC055881. The sequence continues at coordinate 72,860 of NZ_JBSHCR010000007.1, read as the reverse complement.
GGCCGGGGAGGGTCTCGGGAAAGTGCTCGACGATGAACTGGACGACGTCCGGTGTGATCGGGAAGAACTCCGCGCCGCTGGGGTCGCCGCCGTCGGGGCCGGCGATGTAGCCGTCGAGAGTCGTGGCCACGTAGTACACGAGCTTGCGCATGCATGTCTCCTTCGCGGTCCGACGAGTCGTGGGAGAGCACCGGACCCGTCGCCGGCTGGTCAGGGGGGGTCGCAAGCCCGGCACCTGCGACGACGCCCCAAGACTAGGGTCACCGCACCGGTTCGGTCCTTCGACCAGGGCAGGCGAGGCGCGGGTCGTGGTGGGGAAGGTATCCGCTGGTGCGCTCGGTGGTGTCCGGCCCACGATGACCCCATGACCGTGCCCACCGGCGAGACCGCGCAGGTCGTCGAGGTCGCGTGCGACGAGTCGGGGTTCTCCGGCACGAACCTGCTGGACCCGGCGTCGCCGGTGATCGTGCACGCGGCGGTGGACCTCGGCGAGGCGGACGCGGCGGAGCTGCTGGGCACGCTGCGGACGCGGTTCCACCACCGCGGGGCGGCGGAGCACAAGGCACACCTGCTGCTGCGGCCCGGGCAGCCGGAAGCGGTGGCGTGGTTCCGCGACGCGCTGGACGGACGGTCCACGGTGCACGTCGTGGACAAGCGCGGCCACCTCGCCGCGCGGGTGCTGGACCTCCTGACCGGGACGCCGTCGTACCTCGACGGCACTCCCCTCGGCCGCGACCACGGGGTGTCGGTCGACGTGCTGCGGGAGCGCACCGACGTGCTCGCCGCGTTCGTCGCGATGACACGGCTCAAGCACCGGCGGCGCGTGGACGGCGGCGCGGTCGACCGGTTCCTCGCCGTCGTCCCGGCGGACGTGCCGGAGCTCGCGGGCCTCACCCGCGCCGGTGTCGTCACGGTCCTGGAGCGCCTGCTGGACGGCGACCCCGCGGTGCCGCCCCCGCTGGAACCGCTCGTCCCCGCGCTGGCCGCGACGGCGTTGCGATGGAGCGACGGCCGCCGGTCGGTCGCCGTCGTGCACGACGAGCAGAGCGCGCTCACCCCGCAGCGCACCACCCTCCTGGCGGCCGCCCTCGCCGCGGCGGTCGCTCCCGCCCCGCCGCCGCTCCTCGGCGTGCGGCAGGTGGACTCGCGCCGCGACCCGCGCGTCCAGGTCGCCGACCTGCTGGCCGGGCTGGCCCGGCGCGACGCCCTCCAGGCAGCCGGGGCGCCCCGGCGCTGACTCTCACGGCGATGGACGCGGCATGGGGTTGCGCAGTGAGAAACCGGTCTCTAATGTCGGAAACCGGTTGCTGTACCTTTCCCATGACCAACGACGGTCGGGAAGGGCGGGTGCGCGCTGGCTGGCGCACCCCGTGCACCCGGTGAAAGTCCCGCGTTCGACGACGAAGGTGAGGCAACGACGATGAACCGACATGCTGCGCGACGACTCCTCGCGGCGGGGGTGACGACATCCCTGGCCGCCGTGATCGGAGTGACTGCCCTGACGCTCCCCGGCGCCCAGGCCGCGACAGGCGGCGTGACCGGGTTCGCCACCCAGAACGGCGGTACGACCGGCGGTGCCGGTGGCGCCGTCGTGAAGGCCACGACCGGTACCCAGATCCACGAGGCGCTGTGCCGGCGCGCCGCCGACGACACCCCGATCACGATCCAGGTCGAGGGCACGATCAACCACGCCAACACCAGCAAGGTCTCGGGGGACAGCTGCAACACCGCGGACGGCGTCATCGAGCTGAAGCAGATCAGCAACGTCACGCTCGTGGGTGTCGGGTCCGGGGCCACGTTCGACCAGCTCGGCATCCACCTGCGCGAGTCCAGCAACGTCATCATCCAGAACGTCACCGTCCGGAACGTCAAGAAGTCGGGCTCCCCCACGTCCAACGGCGGCGACGCGATCGGCATGGAGTCCGGCGTGTCGAACGTGTGGGTGGACCACGTGACGCTGGAGGCGTCCGGCGGCGAGTCCGAGGGCTACGACGGCCTCTTCGACATGAAGGCCGACACGAGGTACGTCACGCTCTCCTACAGCATCCTGCGCGGCTCGGGGCGCGGCGGACTCGTCGGGTCGAGCGACAGCGACCTCGAGAACGGGCCCGTCACCTACCACCACAACCTCTACGAGAACATCGACTCGCGCCTCCCCCTGCTGCGCGGGGCGACGGCACACATCTACAACAACCACTACGTGGACATCCACGAGTCAGGCATCAACGCCCGTGCCGGCGGCAAGGCCAAGGTCGACAACAACTACTTCGAGGACTCGAAGGACGTGCTCGGCACGTTCTACACCGACCTGCCCGGCTACTGGCAGGTCTCCGGGAACACCTTCGACAACGTGACCTGGTCGGCTCCCGGCGAAGACACCCACCCGGCGGGTCCGAACCCGACGTCGACGACGACGGTGTCCGTGCCCTACGCGTACACGCTCGACGACGCGAGCTGCGTACCCGACGTCGTCGACGCGACGGCCGGCGCCGACAAGGGCCTCCAGGTCTCCGACGGGTCGTGCGAGGCACAGACGCCGGACCCGACCGAGGAGCCCACCCCCGAGCCCACCCCCGGGCCCACCCCCGAGCCCACCGACGACCCGACGACCGACCCGACCGACCCGCCGAGCGGCACCAACCTCAGCCTCGGCGCGGGGGCCGACGGGTCGAGCAAGGCCTCGGGCACCAGCTACGGGAACGTCGTCGACGGTGACCCGGCCACCTACTGGTCACCCTCCGGCACGACGGGCCGCGTGTCCGTCAAGTGGGCCACCGCGCAGAGCGTGTCGCAGGTGAACGTGGTCGAGGCGGCAGGTTCCGCCGGCACCATCACCGGGTTCCGCATCGTCGACCACGACACCGGGGCCGTGCTGGCCACCGGGACCCGGGCGGGAGCCGTCGCGCTGCCGACCACCACGCTCAGCAAGCTCGACCTCGAGATCACCGGCGCCTCCGGCACACCGAAGGTGGCGGAGCTCGAGACCTACGCCGGCCGGGGCTCGACCGACCCGACCGACCCGACCGATCCCACGGACCCGACCGATCCCACGGACCCGACCGATCCCACGGACCCGACAGACCCGCCGACCGGTGGCCCGACCCCCGCGAGCGGTGCGATCTACGCCGCCCCGGACGGCTCGGCCTCCGCCGCCGGCACCGAGGCGGACCCGACGACGGTCGCCGCGGCGATCGACGCCGTCGAGCCCGGCGGGCAGATCTTCCTGCGCGGCGGCCGCTACGACCTGGCCCAGACCCTGACGATCGAGCCGGGCGACGACGGCACCTCGGCGGCACGCACGGTCCTCGCCGCCTACCCGGGCGAGACGCCGGTGCTCGACTTCTCCGCCCAGGCGGAGGACCCGTCGAACCGTGGCCTCGCCATCGGCGGCAACTTCTGGCACGTGTACGGCATCACCGTGCAGAACGCGGGCGACAACGGCATCCTGCTCGGCGGCGACGACAACGTGATCGAGCGGGTCGTGACCCGCGGCAACGCGGACACCGGGTTGCAGATCGCCCGGCTCGTCGCGGGCGCGCCGAAGGCGGAGTGGCCGGCGGACAACCTGGTGCTCAGCTCGGAGTCGCACGACAACGTGGACTCCGACGGCGAGGACGCGGACGGGTTCGCGGCCAAGCTGACCGTGGGCGAGGGGAACGTGTTCCGCGACTGCGTGTCCCACCACAACATCGACGACGGCTGGGACCTGTACGCCAAGACCGACACCGGCCCGATCGGCGTCGTGACGATCGAGCACTCGCTGTCGTACGAGAACGGGACGCTGTCCGACGGCTCGCAGGCCGGCAGCGGCGACCGCAACGGCTTCAAGCTGGGCGGCTCCGACATCCCGGTGGACCACGTGATCAGGGACTCGATCGCGTACGACAACGGGCACCACGGGTTCACCTACAACAGCAACCCGGGGTCGATCACCGTGACCGACAACGTGGGCGTCGGCAACGAGGAGCGCAACTTCGCGTTCGACGAGGGCTCTCACCTCTTCAGCGGGAACGTCTCCTGCGGCGGCGGCTCGGACGACAAGCTGTCCGGCACCGACGACGGCACCAACGCCTGGAACGGCAGCGGCGGCTGCGGGGCCTACGCCGGCGCGCTGGACTGGTCGTTCGCCGCGGACGGCACGCTGGAGGTGACCTTCGGTTGACCCGGACCGCCCTGCGTGCGGGACGGGAGCAGGTCAGGGCAGGTGCTCGCCGAGGCCGAAGAAGTCCGCGGCCGCGGCGAGCACCTCGCCCGCCCGCTCCGAGCCCACGAACCCGTGCTCCGCGCCGGTCAGCTCGACCAGGCGACAGGGCACGCCCTCGCGTCGACAGGCCGCGGCCAGGTCCCGTGCCTCCGGCAGCAGCGAGTCCAGCGTGCCCACCGCGACCACCGTCGGCGGCAGCCCCCGCGCGGACCGGTGGAGCCGCGGCGCGGCGGCAGGTTCGACGCCGGTCCACGCCCGCATCGCGTACGTCGACAGCTCCCGGCCAGGGCCGCCCGGCAGCGCGTCGTCGTACGTCGCGAGCGACAGGTCCAGGTTCGGGTTGGTGAGCAGCAGACCGGCGAGCGGACGCCGGCTGCGCAGTGCGGCGAGCGTCGCGACGGCACCGCCCGCCGAGTCGCCGTCCAGGTACAGCCGGTCGAAGCCCTCGTCCGCGAGCACCTCGACGGCCGCCACCGCGTCCTCCACGGCGTCGTCCAGCCGCGCCTCGGGCGCCAGGCGGTAGTCCACCGACACGACGACGACGCCGAGCGTCTCGGCAGCCCGCCGGCACCAGCCGTCCTGGAGGTCGAGGTCGCCGAACAGCCCGTACCCGCCGTGCAGGAACACGGCCGCCGCGCCCAGGGCCCACCGGTCGGGCGTGTACCGGCGCCACGCCCTCCCGGCGGGCGCGAGGTCCTCGACGACACCCGCGAAGGCGCGCGGAGGTCGGGCCAGGGCGCGCTCGCGGGCGCCGCGGCGCAGCGCCGCGACGTCGGGGACGGTGCCCGGCCTCTCGCTCACGACGCGATCCGCAGCTCGCCCATGTCGACCACCGGCTCGTAGCCGAGCCGCTGGTACAGGGCGTTCGACACCGGGTTCTCCAGGTCGGTGAACAGGCAGACGCGGTCCCCGCGGTCGCGCAGGAGGGCCGACACGTGCGTGACCAGCGCGCCTGCGTACCCGCGCCCGCGGTGCGCCGCCGGGGTGAAGACCGGGCCGAGACGGGCCACACCGAGGGACGGGCCGACGACACCCACGAGCGAGACGGGTGCGCCGTCGGCCTCCCACCACCACAGCCTCTGGTCGGTCACCCGGCGTTCCACCGTGTCGCGCGTCGGTCGAGCGTCGGTCGTGCCGGGCGCACGTCCGGCCTGCTCGTCGGCGGCGGCGCCGAAGTCGCCGAACCAGCCGTGCACGACGTCGACCTCGGCCGCGCTCACCGGCCGTGGCCCGCCGGGAGGCGTCCGCGCGGGCGGGACCAGCGTGCCGAGCTCGAACAGGCGGGTCGGGCGCGCGAGGACCAGGTCGCCGCCGGCACGCGCGCGCATCCGCTCGAGGAAGGCGTGGACCGGCACCTGGGCACCGTTCGCGGCAGGGACCATCTCGCCGCGGGCCAGGAGCAGGTCGGCCAGCGACGTGGCCAGGTCCGGCTCCATCGCCATGAGGTGCGCCTGGTGCGGCGGCGTGGCGGCCGTGCGCATCGCGGCTCCGACGACCTCTCCGTCCGCGGCCCGGGCGATCGCGAACCAGTGCGGGTGCTCGGGTGCCGCCTCGCCCCGCGCGGCGCGGGCGGCCAGCCGGTCCGCCGTGGACGCGACGATCGTCGCGCGCACCGGGTCGGCGGCCAGCACGCCGGCGACGGCGTCGAGGAAGGCCTGCGGGTCCTCGGTGAGCTCCCACGCGGGGGTCCGTTCGTCCATGCGCGCACGCTAGCGGCGGGCCGCGCACCCGTCACCCGTATTCGTCGCCGGAGGCGACGGTTGTCCGGTGTCAGGCGCGGACGACGGCGGCCAGCCGGCGGACGACGACGCCCAGGAGCACCAGCCCGGCGGCGAGCAGGGAGAGCGGTCCGCCCCCGAAGCCGGTCTCCGGCAGCTCGGGCTGGTCGGGGGTCGTGACGACCGGCGCGGCCGTGTTCGTCAGCGTGAGGGTGTTGAGCCGCTCGTCGTCCGCGTGGATCACCACCCAGCCGTCGTCGTCGGGCTCGAGCGGCTGCCCGTCGATCTGCCAGCCCTCCGCGCGCCACGCGACCCCGTCCACGCCCGGCGGGTCGGCCTCGCGGAGCGTCACGGTGGTGCCGAGGGGGACGTCGTCGGCCACGAACGGGTCGCCGAGCACCAGGTCGCCCCGCTGCACGGGCCCGTCGTCCACGCGGTACTCGACCGGGAACCGGGTGCCGTCCGGCACGTCCGCGCCGGTGACGACCTTCTCCACCCGCAGCGTCGTGGTCGGGACCGCGGTGTTGGTCACGGCGAGCTGCGCGGTACCCGTCCCCTCGTCGACGGTGATGCTGCTGCCGGGCGACCACGTCGCGACCGCCCACGTCCAGCCGTCCGGGAGGACGGCGTCGGAGGGCGGCCGCTCCGTGACGTGCACGGTGGTGCCGACCGGGAAGTCGCGGCCCGGTCCGGCAGGGCTGCCGTCGGTCGGCGCCCGGAGGACGCCGTCCACGCTGCTGCCGTCGGGCAGCGTCGCCGTCCAGGCGACGTCGAAGGCGTCCGCGTCCACGTCGCCGCGGTCGGCGCCGAGCAGGTCCTTGCTCACCTCGAAGGTGCCGTGCTCCACCGTCGCCTCGTTGGTGACCGTCACCCGCGTCGTCCCGCCGTCGCCCACCGTGATCTCGGCCGGCGAGATCGTCGGCGTGCCCCAGTCCCAGCCGGGCACGTCGGGCAGGTCCGCCTCGTCGAACGTCACGGTGGTGCCGACCGGGAAGTCGAGCGGGTCGCCCTCGGCGTCCGTGGGGGCGACGGGCCGGCCGTCCGGGGCGAGCGTGGTGGAGCCGCTGGTGGTCGTGCCGTCGACGTAGGTCGCGGTCCAGCCGACCGTGAACTCCAGGCCGGTCGGGACGTCCTCCGCGGCGGGCCCGTCGAGCGTCTTGGCGAGCGCGAACGTGCCCGTGGGGACGTGCCCGACGTTCGTCACCTCGAGCGCGACCGTCTCCCCGTCGACGAGCTCGAGCGGGTAGAAGCCGTCCTCGTCCGGGTCGGTGAGCGGTGTCCCGTCCACGGACAGGACCGGTGTCTCCCACTCGACGCCGTCGTCGAAGGTCGGCGGCGCCTCGCGCACCCACACCGTCGACCCCGCAGGGATCGGGTCCCCGTCCAGCAGCGACGTGACGGTCACCGGGTCACCGACCGCGATCTCGCGCTGGCGCGCCTGGCGTGTACCACCCGGCGGGTCGAAGGTGTACAGGACCGAGAACTGGAGGTCGGGGTCCACCGGACCGTCCACGTCGAGCACCTTCACCATGCTGAACGCGGTCTCGGCCTCGGTGTCGCTCACGAGGTTCGTGAGGTCGACGCCCACCACCTGGTCGTCCCGGTCGATGACGATGCTCTGCCCCGGGCTCAGCGACACCCCACCCCAGAAGAAGCCGTCCGGCGGGTCGCCGCGGTTCGTCTCGCTCAGCCGCACCTCCGTGCCGACGGGGAACGTCACCGGGTCGCCCGCGTCGTCGACGGGACGGGTGGGGGCGAACGTCCCGTCGGCGCCGGCGACGAGGTCGATCGTGCCGCTGCTGGTGCTGCCGTCCGGGTCGGTGGCGGACCACCCGACCGTGACCGTGGTGCCCTCCGGCACCGGCACCGCGTCGTCCGTGCCCGTGGTGACCGTCTTGGTGATCTCGAACGTGCCGGTCGTACGCTCCGCCGTGTTCGTGAGCGTCGCGGAGACGACACCGTCGCCGTCGGCCGTGACGGTGAGCGAGGACGGCGACACCGCCGCCCCCGTCCACTCCCAGCCGGGGACGTCCCCGGGCTGCTGCTCGTCGAACGTGACGACCGTGCCCACGGGGAAGGTGCTCAGGGTGTCGTCCACGTCCTGGGGCCGCACCGCGGTGCCGTCGGCGGGAAGCACGAGGGTCCCGGAGCCGAGGACGTCGCCGTCCGGAGAGGTCGCGGTCCAGTCGACGGGGAACGTGGTGCCGTCGGGCAGGTCGCCCGCCGTGACACCCTCCAGCGCCTTGGAGACCTCGAAGGTGCCGCTCGGCGCCCCGCACGGGACGGTGCCCGCGAACAGGAACGAGTGCACCTCCCCGCCCAGCAGGGTGACGTCACGACCGATCACCTGGCCGTCGAGCGGGGCGGCGTCCACGGTGACGTCGGCGAACGGCGCGTAGATCGATCCGTCGATCCGTTCTCCCGTGTGGCCCACGGTCACGTCCCCGGTCACGGCGGACAGGTCCCACAGGATGTACGGCGAGTACTGGCCCTGCGGGTCGATCCGCAGGCCGTGCACGTCGGTGGTGCCGGCAGGGACCCGGATGATCAGCGGGTTCTGCCGGCCGGGCACGGGGCTGCCCGGGGAGAACTGCAGCAGGTCGGCGCCCGCGACGTCCTCGTAGGCGACCACGTTGGGCCGGTCGGCGGAGAGCGGGGAGAGCACCTTGCGCTCGCCGTCGTCCTCCGCGACGGTCAGGTGGTTCGCCTCCTGCCCGTCCGGCGCGGTGACGGTCGCGAGGCACTGCGCGGTGTCCGCCAGGGTCGCGTCCTGCGCCGCCTGCACGTAACCGGCGACGACGTCCTGGGTGTCGCCCGTCTGCTCGGTGAAGATCGACGTGTTGTCGCTCGTGGGCGGCTGGGCGTCGGCCGGGTAGGACTGCGCCGTCGCGTCGATCAGCGGCGGGCTCGACCCGGGCAGGGCCACCCGCACCCAGCCCTCGCCGCGTGCCTCGGTGCCGAACGGACCGAGGTCGCGGTCCACCATCTTCAGCGCCCCGACGTTCTCGGGGGTGGTCGCACCACGGCTGGTGATGTTCACCTGGCCGACGTTCTCCGAGGTGTCCGGGTCGTAGCGTCCGACGAGGAGGCGCGTCGGGTCGCCGTCCACGGTGGGGATCGTGTAGTCCGCCGTCCCGGCGGCGACGTGGATGACCGCCCACTGGGCCGCCTGCGTCACGGTGAGGTCCCGCCCTGCCGCGAGCGACCCCTCCAGCTCCTGGTTGCCCACTCGCGCGTCGCGCTGCGCGTAGACGGTGAACCCGCCGGCGGACGAGAACGGGTTGACGTCGCCCTCGGCGGCGGCTGCCGCCGCCGGCGCCGTCGCGGCCTGGGCGCCGAGACCCACCAGCCCGCCGAGCGCGAGTGCCGCGGCCAGCAGTCCGCTCGTCGTCCTGCGTCCGCTGGTCGAGCCCGATCTGTGCATGTACCGCTACCCCCGGTGAGCGCCGTCCTGTCCGCCTCGCGACACTCTAGGGACGCGCGGCCCGGGCCGCCCGGTGGTCGCGCTCCCACGTTCGGGAGGGTGTCGCACCGGCGGCTGAACGACGGGCGAACGCTCGGCGAACATCACCCGCGACCCCCTGACGAGGGCCGCGGGCGCGACCATACTTCCGCTGTGCATGATGAGATCGCCCGCCTGGCGCGCCACGTCGCCCCGCGCGGAGCCACGCGCGCCGGGGCGATCGCGGACCTGGCGCGGCCGGTGCTCGTGGTCGGCTCCACGTTGCCGGTCGGGGAGCTCGAGGTGATGTTCCGGCGGCCCGAGGTGGGCTCCGTCGCGGTGCAGGACGACGCCGACACGACCCGCACGGGGATCGTCACGCGCGCCGGGCTGACGGCGGCGCTCACCGGGCGCCTCGGGTACGGCCGGGCGGTCCTGGAGCGGCGGCCCACGGGGGCGGTGGCGGACTGGTCCCCCCTCGTCGTCGGGCCGGGGACGCCGGTCGCGGACGTCGCGGGGCTGGCGATGTCCCGGACGGCGGTGCGGCGCTACGACGACGTCCTGGTGCCCGGCCCGACGGCGTGGGGCGCCGCGAGCACGGCCGACGTCATGCGCGCGGTCGTCGCCGAGCTGGCCGACCGCTCCACGCACGACCCGCTCACCCGCCTGCCCGGGCGAGCCGCCACCTGGTACGCACTCTCCCGGCGCTGCGAGCTCGTGCGCGGCGGCGCGACCCGCGTCGTGCTCGTGCTCCTCGATGTGCGCGGGCTCGGCGGGCTCAACGCCGAGCGAGGGCAGGACGACGGCGACGCGCTGCTCGTCGAGCTGGCGGCACGGCTGCGCGCCGCGTTGCCCGCCGGGTGCGAGGCCGGACGCGTGGACGGCGACGGGTTCGCCGTGCTCGCGACCCTGCCGGCGATGGACGACCTCCGTGCCGCGGCGTCCGCCGAGGCGTTGCGGCGGCACGTGCTGGCGCAGCTCGCCGACCCGTCGGGAGGGTGGGACGCCGTCGTGTGGCCCGCGCTGCACTCGGCCGCCGCCTGGTCGGTGGCCGGTGCGGCGGACGCGGACGAGCTCGTCGCCCGGGCGGAGCGGCGCCTCCTGCGGGAGCGGCGCGCGGCCGTCCTGGTCTGAGGCAGGGAAAAGCCCGCGGGCTGGAGGTCGAACCTCCTGCCGTGCTGGACGAGGGCACGGCACCCGCGGGCTCCGGTGGTCGCGAGGAACTCGCTACCCGTCCCGTGCGCCGTCCTGCCTGACGACCGGTCGTCAGGGGGACAGCGCGAAACGCTCAAGGGCGCACGCGACTAGCGCGCGACCACCTCATGGGTCCGAAGAGTCTTCACTGCTTCGATCACCTCCTTTCTCATGTGCCGACGACGGTACGCCGCACCCCCGGGCGAGGCCAAGGGTTTTCCTCAGGGTGAACGACGACGGCCGGGGAGGTCTCAGGCGCGTCGCAGGTGAGCCCACTCGCCGGGGTAGTCGTCCAGCCACTGCGCGAGGGAGCGCGCGGGCCGGCCCACCAGGCGGGAGACGTCGTCGGAGACGTGCGCCAGCTCGCCCGCGGCGATCGCCGTGTAGGACGTGACCCACCCCTCGACCTCGAACGGCTCGGCCCCGTAGCCGGCGCGGGAGGCGTACGCCTCCTCCACGGTCTCCGGGTCGTAGGTGATGGCCCGGCCGGCGGCGCGGCCGAGCGTCGTCGCGACCTCGTCGAGCGTCAGGGCCTGCGGCCCGGTGACCTCGTAGACGGCACCGTCGTGGCGGGCGGGCCGCTCGTCGAGGATGACGGCGGTCGCGACGTCCGCGACGTCGTCGTGCGACACCGCGGCGACGCGGCCGTCGCCCGCCGGGCCGCGGATCACGCCGTCGCGGCCCACGAACGTGCTCAGCGCGTGCAGGTAGAGGTTGTCGCGCAGCACCGTCCACCGCAGCCCGGTGCGTGCTGCGACGCCCGCCAGGTGCTGCTCGGTGTACCAGTGGTCCCGCGCGAACGTGAAGACCGCGTCCCGGGCGGCGCCCGCGAACGACGTGTACACGAGCCGCTCGACGCCGACCTCCGCCGCCGCGTCGATCATCGCCGTGTGCTGCGCGACGCGGTCGGGGGCCTCCCGCGCGCTCACCAGGAAGACGGTGCGCGCTCCCTCGAAGGCCGCCCGCATCGCCGCGGCGTCGTGGTACCCGTCCGCCACCGCGACCTCGGTGACGGGCAATGGGCGGCCGTCGCTCAGTCGAGGCGCTCGTGCCCGGTCGCGCACCACCAGCCGCTGCCGCGCACCCTCCGCGGCCAGCCGGAACGCGAGCCGCGACCCGAGGCGGCCGCTGGCCCCCGTCACGGCGACCAGCCCGTCCGCCGCCCATCTCGCCATGCCCCACGGTAGGCACGACCGTGGGGGTAGGGCCCGTCGAGCGGGTCGGCCGGGCGAGAATGGCGCGGTGAGTGTGATCCCGTTCCGTGTCATGACCGTCTGCACCGGCAACATCTGCCGGAGCCCGATGGCCGAGATCGTGCTGCGCGACCGGCTCGACGCCGCCGGGCTCGGCGACCAGGTCGAGGTGAGCTCGTCCGGGGTGAGCGACGAGGAGCACGGCCGCCCGGTGGACCGGCGCGCGCGCCGCACGCTGGAGGCGCACGGCTACCCCGGCGGCGACGGGCACCGCGCGCGCCAGGTCACCGTCGACGACCTCGCCTCCAGCGACCTGCTGCTCCCGATGACCGCCCAGCACGCGCGACGGCTGCGCCGCCTCGCCGCCGGGGCGCCTGCCGACGGCCTCGCCGAGATCCGCATGTACCGGTCGTTCGACCCGGACGCGCCGGTCGTCGAGCCGGGCGGCGACGAGCAGCCCCTCGACGTCGACGACCCCTGGTACGGCGACGAGGCCGGGTTCGAGGACTGCCTGGCCGAGATCGAGGCCGCCGCCGACGGCGTCGTCGCGCACGTGCGCGACCGGATCGCCGCCCGCGAGCAGGCCAGCTGACGGCGGCCCGTACCCCCGGGCCCGTCTCCCGGTCTCCGGGGTGGAAGGATCGCCGCATGACGACGACCCCCTCCCTCACCGTCCGCCGCGCCCGCGCCGAGGAGTGGCGCGAGACCCGGGAGCTGCGACTCGCGGCGCTGCGGGACCCCGCGGCCCCGGTGGCGTTCCTCGAGACGCACGACGCGGCCGAGGCCCGGCCGGACGAGTTCTGGCAGCAGCGCGCGACCACGGCCGCGACCAGCGACGCCGTGTGCGCGTTCGTCGCCGTCGACGCGGACGGGCGCTGGGTGGGCGCGACCACGGGCCTCATCGAGGAGCCGGGCGCGACGGACGTGCTCGGCGGCCCGGTCGAGCAGCGTCAGGTGCACCTCGTGGGCGTGTTCGTGCGGCCGGAGGCCCGGGGTGCGGGCGTGCTGGGGCGGCTGTTCGACGGCGTCCAGGAGTGGGCGCGCGGGCAGGGCGTCGAGCGCGTCCGGCTGTGCGTGCACGTGGACAACGCTCGCGCGCAGGCCGCCTACCGGAAGCTCGGCTTCGCGCCGTCGGGTGTGCGGTTCACCCTCGAGCAGGGCGAGGAGCTGGAGATGGTGCGGGCGGTGTGACACGCCGCCGGTCGGCGCGACGGCGGAACGTGCGCTGCCACCACGCCCCCGCCCCGGAGCGTTCGGGCGCGGGAGGCGTCGGACGCGGCCCGACGTAGGCCGCGAACCAGCGGGCGGTCTCGCGCCAGACCACCTCGCGCACGTCCGGCGCGGACAGGGTCACGTCGTGCACGGCGCCGTCGAGCCGCACCAGCGTGACGAGGCTGCCGAGCGCGGGGACCCGCAGCGCCACGCCGCCGACCTCCAGCACCGAGTCGGTCCGCAGCATCTCGGGGCTCCACCGCAAGGGCGCCGTCGAACGTGCCGAGAGCAGCACCAGCACCGGCACGTCGATCCCGAGCCCCCGCGACACCCGGTCCTGCCCCTGGAAGATCGCGGCCAGCCACGCCGGCGTGGTGCGCCAGCCCTTGTCGGGACGCCACAGCGGGTCGATGTCCCACGCCCCGTCGAACCGGCTCGACACGCTGCGCACGTAGTACCCCAGGTCGACGTTCACCAGGTGGCTGCGCGGCGCGAGGGCCGCCCGCGCGCGCAGCCCCGGCTCCAGCACCCACCGGCCCACGCTGCGGGTCTGGAACTCGAGCCACGGGCTGTTCAGCACCAGCGCCTCCGCCCGGCCGGGCTTGTGCGCCACCCACAGGCTGAGCACCAGCCCGCCCGTGGAGTGCCCCATGAGCACCAGGCGACGGTCGGACGACGGTTCCGGGCCGTGGCCGAGGACGGCGAGCGCGGCCTCGATGTCCTCGTCGTACGTCGCGAGCGCCGTGATGAAGCCGGGCGTCTGGTGGTCGCGCAGGCTGCGGCCGTACTTGCGCAGGTCGAGGGCGTAGAACCGGGCGCCTTGCCGCTCCCAGAACGCGGCGAGGTGGGTCTGGAAGAAGTAGTCGGTCCAGCCGTGCACGTACAGCACGTCCACGCCCGTGTCCGGCACGCCGCCGGGGTCACCGGGCTCGGGCGCCCGGCGCACCAGGGTCGCGACGACCGGGCCCTCGAAGTCCTCCTCGAGGTCCAGCGTCGTCTGCTCGAAACCGGGCAGCACGTCGGGCGTCCACACGGCGCTCGTCCCGTCCACCCCCACGTCCCGAAGGTAGAGAACGTGGCGCGCCCGCGCGACCCGGCGCCGCCCTGGCACCGTGGATCAGGGCGGGCCCTAGACGACCAGCCAGAGCAGCCAGGTGAACAGCAGACCCAGCACGGCGATGATCGTCTCCATCACCGTCCACGTCTTGAGGGTCTGGCCGACCGTCATGCCGAAGTACTCCTTGACCAGCCAGAACCCGGCGTCGTTGACGTGGGACAGGATGAGCGACCCCGCGCCGATGGCGAGCACGACGAGCGCGAGGTGGGTCGGGGTCAGGCCCGTGGCCAGGGGCGCGACGATGCCGGACGCCGTCACGATGGCGACGGTCGCCGAGCCGGTGGCGATGCGCACCAGCACGGCGATCAGCCAGCCCAGGAGGAGCAGGGACAGGCTCATCGCCACCGCCGCCTTGCCGATCGCGATGCCGGTGCCGCCCTCGACCAGCACGGCCTTGAAGCCGCCGCCGGCACCGACGATCATCGTGGCGCTCGCGATGGGCTTGAGGCTCTCCGTCATCTTGGAGCTCAGGGTGCCGAGGGAGAAGCCGACGCTCGTGCCGAACGTGATCATCGCGAGCAGGACGGCGATGAGCAGCGCCACCAGGGGCTCACCGATGAACGACACGAACGGGTAGAACCACGAGTCGGGGCTGGCCCAGACCTCGACGCCCGCGCGCACCAGCATGAGGATCACCGGGCTGAGGATGGTCACGAGGGTGAGCACGAACGTGGGGTTGCGCGTCTTCACGGTGCCCGGCTCGTCGGTGCCGTCAGTGCCGCGGGTGTCCTCCGCGACGATGCCGCCGCCGCCGCCCTGGGCGCCGATCGGCACCAGCTTCGCGGCGAACCGCCCCCACACGGGGCCGGCGATGATCACGGTGGGCACGGCGATGAGCAGGCCGAGGGCCATGGTGATGCCGACGTCGGCGCCGAGGTTGCCGATCGCGGCGAGCGGACCGGGGTGCGGCGGCACGAAGCCGTGCAGCACGGACAGGCCGGCCAGGGCCGGCATCGCCAGCAGCATCGCGGGCAGCCCGGAACGCCGCACGGCCAGCATGATCACGGGGATCAGCAGCACCAGCCCGACCTCGAAGAACATCGGGATGCCGATGAGGAACGCGATGAGCGCCATGCGCCACGGCAGGCTCCCCGTGCTGCCGCGGAAGATCTTGTCCACGATCTCGTCCGCGCCCCCGGAGTCGGCGAGCAGCTTGCCGAGCATCGCGCCCAGCACCACCAGCACGCCGACGCTGCCGAGCACGTCGCCCACGCCGCCCTCGAACACCTTGGCGACGTCGCCGAGCGGGATGCCCGACCCGATCGCCACGAACAACGACCCGAGGGTCAGGGCGAGGAAGCCGTGCATCTTCAGCATCGTGATGAGCAGCACGACGATCGCGATGCCGATGGCCGTGACCACCAGCACCTGCGTGTCGTGGCTGCTCCACGGCTGGTTGATGAGCTCGAGGGTGTCGTCGTCCCCGGCTGCCTGAAGCAGTGATCGCATCGGGGGTGTCTCCTGTCTGTCGGTCCGCGTCGGTGTGGACGTCAGCGGGTGCCGTTCCCGGTGCGCCGCAGCGCGCGGCCGGGAAGGGCGTCGGTGCGGACGGCGTCGTCGATGACGGCGACGCCGTCGACCAGGACCAGGTCGATGCCCGTCGCCTGCTGGCGCGGGTCCTCGAACGTGGCGGTGTCCTGGACGGTGTCGGGGTCGAGCAGCACGAGGTCCGCGGCGTAGCCGGGGCGGACCAGGCCGCGGTCGACCAGTCTCAGGCGGGCCGCGGGGCGGCCGGTGAGGTGGTGCACGCAGTCCTCGAGGGTGAGGACGCCGAGCTCGCGCACGTAGCGCGCGAGGTAGCGCGGGAAGGTGCCCCACGCGCGCGGGTGGGGGCGGCCGCCGACGAGGATCGCGTCCGAACCTCCGCAGTGCACCCGGTGCTGCATGATCGCGCGCACGTTCTCCTCGTGGCCCACGTGCTGCAGGATCGTCGTGCCCAGCCGGTCGGCGAGGAGCTGCTCCACGAAGACGTCGCCGGGCTCCCGGCCCTCGTCGCGCGCGATCGCCTCGACGGTGCGTCCCACCCGGTGCTCGAGCGCCGGGTTCTGCACCCCGCTGACCTCGATGGTGTCCCACTCGGCGACGCAGCCGTGGCAGCCGTCCGTGCCGACGTGCTCCACCTCGTGCAGGATGCGGGCCCGGTCGTCCGGGTCGGCGAGCCGCGCCAGCAGGGCGTCAGGCCCGCCGGAGAACGCCCAGCTCGGCAGGACGGCGCTGAGCGTCGTCGAGCCCGGCAGGTACGGGTAGGTGTCGAGCGTGACGTCCACGCCGTCGTCCAGGGCCTGGTCGACGAGCGCGAGGAACTCGCCCGCGCGTCCCTTGTTCGGCGCGAAGTTCATCGTCGCGTGCGTGAGGTGCAGGGCGCAGCCCGTGGCCCGCGACAGGTCGATCATCTCCGCGTACGCCTCGAGCGCGCCCTTGCCGTACGACCGCGTGTGCGGGCTGTAGTAGCCGTCGTGCGCGGCGACGACGCGCAGCAGCGCGGCGAGCTCGGCGTCGTCCGCGTACATGCCGGGCGTGTAGGTGAGGCCGCTGCTCATCCCGAGCGCACCCTCCCGCATCCCCTGCGCGAGCAGCTCGCCCATGCGCGCCACCTCGGCGGCGGTGGCGGCCCGCTCGTCGGGACCCACGACCAGGTGGCGCAGCGTGCCCTGGGGCACGAGGTACGCGGCGTGGCACGCGATGCCCCGGTCCAGCCGGTCCAGGTAGCCCGCCACGGACTCCCAGTCCCAGTCGAAGTCCGGCGGGTCGTCGTTCCAGCCCGCGATCTGGGCACGGACCGCCGTCCGGGTGCGCTCGTCGACGGGCGCGAACGACAGGCCGTCCTGGCCCAGCACCTCGAGCGTGACCCCCTGGCTCACCTTCGCCGTGTGGTCCGGGTTGGCGAGGAGCTGCACGTCCGAGTGGGCGTGCATGTCGATGAACCCGGGCGTCAGCGCGCGCCCGCCCGCGTCCACGGTGCGGTGCGCGCCGCCGGCGCGGGCGTCGGAGCGGCCCGCGTCGACGGCGGTGATCCGCCCCGCGGTCACGGCGACGTCGGCCACGACGCCCGGCGCGCCGGTGCCGTCCAGCACCAGCGCGTCACGGACCAGCAGGTCGGCCGTCATCGGGCGCTCAGAACCACGTGCGCACGAGGTCGACGACGACCGGGTCCGCCGCGTCGGCGTCGTCGACCACCGGCACGAGGGACCACTTGTCCATCGCGGTGCACGGGTGCGACAGGCCGAGCCGCAGCTCGTCGCCGATGCGCACCGGCGCCTCGCCCTCCCACCGGAGGAAGCCGTGCTGGTCGTTCAGGGCGGTGACCTGGGCGCCGGCCAGCGCGGTGGGCGCCTCCCCCGCCTCGCGCGGGCGACGGAGCTGCACCTCCGGCAGGCCTTCGTCGAACGGCAGGTCGCGCTTGCCCGCGTCGAAGAGCGCCAGCCCCGGCTCGGGCTGCGAGGTCACCCGCACCCAGCCGTGCATGGCGCTGCGGAACCCGGGGCCGTCGGTGCGAGGCTCCTCGCCGAGCGGCGAGATGTGCCGGTAGAAGCCGTCGTCGTGCACGACGTACGCGCCGCTGCGCAGCACCACGCGCGCCCCCTGCGTGGTCAGCGGGGACAGCACCTCGTCGACGAGGTCGAAGTACGCGCTGCCGCCCGCGGACACCACGGGCTCCTCGACCTCGTACGCGTCCGCCAGCCGGCGGTGCACCTCGACCATGTCGTCCAGGTAGCCGCGCACCACGTCCCGGCTGTGCGCGTCGGAGTCGTGCGCGAGCGCGCCCTCGTACCCGGCGACCCCCGCGAGGCGCAGGTGCGGCGAGGCGACGACGCGCTCCGCCACCGCCAGCGCCGTGTCCAGGTCGCGGGCGCCGGTGCGGCCCCCGGCACCGCCCCGCTCGACGAGCACGTCGACGGGCGGGCGCGAGCCGGCGTCGGCGACGTGGGTCGCGAGCGCGTCGTGCATGAGGTCGACCGTCGCCGGCGAGTCCGCCCAGACCAGGACGCGCAGGTCGCGGTCGGCAGCCAGCTCGTCGGCGATCCAGCGCAGCGCGAGGGGCGAGATGACGGTGTTCGCGACCATGACCCGGCCGACGCCGAACTCCAGCGCGACGCCGAGCTGGAACGGGTTCGCCACCGTGATCGCCCACGCGCCCGCGTCGATCTGCTCCGCCCACAGCTGCGGCGCCATCGTCGTCTTGCCGTGGGGCGCGAGGTCGAGGCCGCGCGCGGCGCACCAGTCGGCCATGACCCGCAGGTTGGTGTCGAGGGCGGCGCGCGAGAGCGTGAGCAGCGGGGTGGGCAGCTCCGACAGGCGCGGGCGGCGCTCGCGGACCTCCGCCACGGTGAGCCCCCAGAACGTCGGCGGCAGGGCCTTGTGGCGCCAGTCGACGCGCTCGCCGTCGCGGCGCGCGACCTTCTGACGGTCGATCCGACAGGCGTCGTCGGCTCCGGTGCGGTCCATCGGCAGACCCTCCTTGCTCCCGCTGCGTTGCGCATAGCGCAACGTTTGTTGCGCATGGTGTGGCACCTTGCTAGCATCGCGCCGGTCGTGCCGTCAATCCGGCACGAGTCCGAGCATGTGCCCGCTGGTCTCCCAGCGCGAGCCGGGCAGCAGGTCAGGGAGGGTGCGATGAGCCAGAGCGTGGGTCGGGCGCTGCAGATCGTGGGCCTCCTCGGCCACGGGTCGCGCACCCTCGACGACCTCGCCCAGGAGCTGGGCGTGCACAAGACCACCGTGCTGCGCCTGCTGCGCGCGCTCGAGGAGGAGCGCTTCGTGCGCCGCGACGACCGGCACCGCTACTCGCTGGGCTCGCGCCTGTTCGAGCTCGGGCGCCAGGCGCTCGAGGGCCACGGCGTGCGCGACGTCGCGCTCCCCCACCTGGAGCGCCTCGGGCGCGACACCGGCGGGCAGGCCGTGCACCTTGCCGTCCTTGAGGGCACGCGCCCCGTGTACGTGGCGAAGGTGGAGAGCACCAGCTCGGTCCGCATGTACTCCGAGCTCGGGCTCCCGGCCCCCCTGCACGCCACCGCCGTCGGCAAGGTGCTCGCCTCCGAGCTGCCCGAGGGCCGGCTCGCCCAGGTGCTGGCCGCGTCCGACTTCCATGCCTTCACGCCCCGCACCCTCACCGACCCCGACGCCTACCGTGCCGAGCTGGCGCGCGTGCGCGAGCAGGGCTGGGCGCAGGACGCCGCGGAGCACGAGCCCTTCGTCAACTGCGTCGGCGCGCCCGTGCGCGACGCGTCCGGCACGATCGTGGCAGCGGTGTCCGTCTCCGTGCCCGACGTGATCCTCGACCTCGACGGGGTCCGTGACCTCGTCCCGCTCCTCACGGCGACCGCCGCCGCCGTCGAGGCCGACTGGGCGGGGCGTGACACGCCCCGTCACCCCTCCACCGAAAGGACCCCGGCATGACCACCAAGACCGCGATCTCCACCGACCAGGCCCCGGCACCCGCGCACACGTTCCACCAGGGCGTGCGGGTCGGCAACCTGCTGCAGGTCTCGGGCCAGGGCCCCGTGGACCCGGCCACCAACGAGTACCTGTACCCGGGCGACGTGGCCGCGCAGACCACGCGCACGCTCCAGAACGTCGAGGCGATCGTCACCGCCGGCGGCGGCACCCTCGCCGACGTCGTCATGCTGCGCGTCTACCTCACCACCCGCGACGACTTCGCCGCGATGAACGACGCCTACGGCGCGTTCCTCACGGAGCGTCTCGGGCCCGACGCCGTGCTGCCGTCCCGCACCACCGTGATGGTCGAGCTGCCGCGCGAGGAGATGCTCGTCGAGATCGACGCGCTCGCCTTCGTCGAGTGATTCGTCGAGTGAGGTAGCCCCCACCTATCCCGCGGCGTCCTCCGCGCCCGCGAGCAGCGCCGGCAGCCCCGTGACGTCGGCGAGCACGTGCTCGGGGCGCGGCAGGGCGCCGTCGTGCTCCTGCCGCGCGAACTTGCCGGTGCGCACCAGCACGGTGCGGACCCCGGCGGCACGGCCCATCGCGACGTCCGACGAGCGGTCGTCGCCCACCACCCATGTGCGTGCTGGCCCGGGCGCGGGGTCGACCGTGCCGAGCGCGAGCCGCAGGAAGTCGGTGCTCGGCTTGCCCAGCGTGCGCGCGGTCACCTCCGCACCGTGCTCGATCGCGGCGACCACCGACCCCGTGTCCAGGGCGGGACGCCCACCGTGCAGGAACCAGCGCCCGTGCTGCAGCGCGAGCAGCTCCGCACCGCCGAGCACCGCGCGGAACGCCCCGTCCAGCGCCGGGTAGTCGAGCACGTCGTGCACGTCGCCCACCAGTACGTGCGTCGGGCCGTCGTCCACGCCGACGACGGTGAGGCTCGCGGCGAGCTGGTCGCGCACGGCCCCCGTCGCGAGCACGTGCACCCGCGCGTCCCGTGACCTCAGGTCGGCGATCGCCGCGTCCACGGGCGTGAACAGCTCCGCCGCGTCCAGGGCCAGGCCCATGTCGCGCAGCGTGGCGACGACCGACGGCGAGTCCTGCGAGTCCGTGTTGGTGACGAACCGGACCGCGTGCCCCGCGTCGCGCAGCGCCGCGACCGCGTCGTCCGCCCCCGGCACGAGCCGGTCGCCCTCGTAGACGGTGCCCTGCAGGTCGAGCAGGACCGCGTGCCCGGTCGTCCCCCGCACCTCCTCGGACGCACCGCCCACGGTGGCCTCAGAAGATCCCGCGGGCGCGGCGGCGCTCGCGCCACCGCTGCACCTCGCGCTCGACGTCGCGCGTGGGGGTCACGACGGGCGGCCCGCCCAGCAGCTGGCGCCGGGCGTCGACGACGCGCGCGTTGAACTCCTCGACGATCGTGCGGACCCGGGACTCCTCCGGTTCGCGGTCGAGGGTCTCGTCGAGCTCCGCGTCGTCACGGCGCAGCTGGCCGGCGGGCAGCACGCCGGTGATCTGCTCGCGCTCCACGAGGTTCTTCAACCACCAGTCCGGGTCGTGGGTGCCCCGCAGGCCCGGGATGGGCTTGCCCGCCAGCGGCAGGTCGTCGTACTCTCCGCGGCGGATCGCCTGGTCGACGACGGTGTCCACCCACAGGGCGCGGTCGTCCATCCGGCGCCGGGCGCGGCCGCGCGCGCCGTCCTCGGATGCCTCGGCACGTTCCGCGTCACCTGTCTCGTCGGACGTGTCGCGCGAGGCCGAGGCGGTGTCGGCGGCGATCTCCTGGTCCACCCGGTACTGCGCAGCCCGGCGGGCCGGGTCGCTCGGTTGCTCGCTCCCGGGCACGGTCCCGGGCTCGTGCTGGGAATCGCGGCGGCGTCGGAACATCGGCATCCCTCCGGTCGGTGGTTCCAGCCTAGGCGCGCTCCGCCCGGTGTCGGCGGCGACCCGGCATGATGGCCGCATGAAGGTCTCGCGCCGCAGCCACGTGCCGCCGTTCGCCGTCATGCAGGTGCTGGCCACCGCCAACGAGCGCCGCGCCGCCGGCCGCGACGTGCTCAACCTGTGCGCGGGCGAGCCGTCGACCGGCGCGTCCGACGTCGTCCGGGAGAAGGCGGCCGACCTGCTCCGGCACGCCGACCTCGGCTACACCGAGGCGATGGGCGTGCCCGCCCTGCGCCGGGAGATCGCGGGGCACTACCGCCGCTGGTACGACGTCGAGGTGGACCCGGCGCGCATCGCCGTGACGACGGGGTCGAGCGGCGGGTTCCTGCTCGCGTTCCTCGCGGCGTTCGACGTCGGGGACCGGGTGGCCCTCGCGCGGCCCGGGTACCCCGCCTACAAGAACATCCTCGCGGCGCTGGGGTGCGAGGTCGTGGAGCTCGACTGCGGACCGGGCACGCGCTACCAGCCCACGGTCTCCCAGCTCATGGAGGCGTACTACGAGGGCGGCCTGGACGGCCTGGTGGTCGCCTCCCCCGCGAACCCCACCGGGACGATGCTGCCGCCCGCCGAGCTGGCCGCTCTCGCCAGGTGGTGCGAGGAGCGCGACGTCCGCCTGATCAGCGACGAGATCTACCACGGCATCGCCTACTCCCCCGATGTACAGCAGGCGACGGCTGCGATGTACACGGGTTCGGGAGCCGTCGTCGTGAACTCGTTCTCCAAGTACTGGGCCATGACGGGCTGGCGGCTCGGCTGGCTGGTGCTGCCCGACGAGCTGGTCGGCCCCGTCGACGCGCTCGCGGGCAACGTGGCGCTCTCGCCGCCGGCGCTGGCGCAGCACGCGGGCGTGGCCGCCTTCTCCCCCGCGGGCTACGCCGCCGCGGCCGACAACGTGGCGCGGTACGCGGTGTCGCGCGCCGCCCTGCTCGACCGCGTCGACGAGCTCGGCTGGCGCCCCGTCGCCCCCGCAGACGGCGCGTTCTACCTGTACGGCAACGTGTCCGGCTTCCGCGACGCCGTCGGCGGGGACTCGGTGGCCTACTGCCGGCGGCTGCTCGCCGAGGCCGACGTGTCCCTCACGCCCGGCGCCGACTTCGACACCGTGCACGGCGGGGACTGGGTCCGCCTCTCGTTCGCCGCCGCGCCCGACGTCGTCACCCGCGCCGTCGACCGCATCGTGGCCTGGCACCGCACCCTCTGACGGGTTCTCTGCCGCACTCGCTGCCGCACCCTCCGGCGCCGGGGCTGCCCGCGCGCCGCGAGGTGGTGCGAGACGCCGCGTCGTGCGGGAGGCTCGCTCTACCTCGGGGCGCGGTGCGCCTTCGCAGGGGCGTACGGGCTCGCGAACGGAGGACGGATGATCCGGCTGGTGACGGCGAACGTCCAGCACGCGCTGGTGGACGGGCGGCAGGTGGACCTCGAGAGGCTCGGCGCGGCGCTGGCCGCGCTGGACGCCGACGTCGTGGCCCTGCAGGAGGTGGACCACGGCCAGGGGCGGTCCGGCGGCGAGGCGCAGGCGTACCGCGTCGCCGCGGCGCTCGGGATGCCGGAGCACCGCTTCCTCCCCGCGATCCGCGGGTCCCTCGACCCGGCCTGGCGCCGTCGTCGCGCCCCGCGCAGCGCCACCGGGGACGACGGCCGCATGCCCGCCCCGGCCGGCTACGGCATCGCGCTGCTGAGTCGCCACCCGGTGCGCGCCTGGCACGCGATGCGCCTGCCCGGCCTCAACCTGCCAGGGGTCCCGCCGCTCGGCGTGGACGAGCCCCGGGTGGCCCTCGCCGCGACCGTGGCGACCCCTGACGGCCCGCTGACCGTGGTCGCCACGCACCTGTCCACGAACGAGCCGTGGAAGGGTGCGCAGCTGCGCCGGTTGCAGCGCCGGGTGCGGCACGCGCCGCGTCCGCTGGTCCTGCTGGGCGACCTCAACACCCGCGGTGACCTGCCGGCCCGGCGCACGGGCTGGCGGGAGCTCGTGCACGTGCCGACCTATCCGCGCACGAGGCCGCGGCTCCGCATCGACCACGTCCTGGCCGACGGCCCGGTGACGGCGACCGGTGCCGCGCGCGCCGTGGACCTCGGCGTCAGCGACCACCGCGCGGTCGTGGTCGACGTCGCGCTCGGCGGGGAGGCGGCATGACCGACGAGCCCACGGGCGGGGTCCCGGACCACGGGCGCGGCCGCTCGGAGACGCCGGAGCAGCGCTCCGACCGGAACTGGGTCGAGCTGCTCCAGGAGCTGCGCGTCATGCAGACGGGCGTGCAGATCCTCACCGGGTTCCTGCTGACGCTGCCGTTCCAGCAGCGCTTCGCCGACCTGGACTCGTACCAGGTCGGCCTCTACCTGGTCCTGGTGGTCCTCTCGGTGGCGACCACCGGGATGCTCGTCTCCCCCGTCACCCTGCACCGCGCCCTGTTCCGGCGGCGGCTCAAGCAGGAGATCGTCACCGGTGGTGACCGGATGACGCGCGTCGCCATCGTGCTCATGGCGTTCGTCATGACGGGCGCCGTGATGCTCGTGTTCGACGTCGTCGTGAGCCGCGCCGCGGGAGTGGTGGTCGGCGCGTCGATCCTCGGGGTGCTGCTGGTGCTCTGGGTCGTCGTGCCGCTCGTGGTCCGGCGGCGCAGCTAGCCGGGGCTCAGGCGGCGAGGTCCACCTGCGCGGCGGACTCGACGCGCAGGGCGTCCTCCTGCTCGCGCCGGGCCGCGGCCCGCGCCTTGCTCACGGTCAGGAGCGTCTGCGCGCCGATGACGATCCAGGCGAGGTTCGCGGCAGCGGACGGCCAGACGCCGTTGACGCCCGCGACCACGGTCATCACGACCGCGCCGCACATGTTGGTGATCTGGAACGCGAAGGAGTTCGCGGTCCAGCGACCCTTGCTCACCATCCCGTAGGCGATGAGCCCGGCGAGGGCGCCGGCCCATCCGAGGGCAGTAATCACGGTCAGCAGGGAGATCGTCATGACGGGCACCTCCGGGTAGGTCGGCGCGGCACACCTGTGCCACGACAGAGGAAGGAACTGAGGGATGTGGACGCCGGCCACCGGGAACCGGGGGGCCGGGGCGAGGCACCGGCTTGGCGTCGAAACGATTCTGCGGTACGAAGGGCGTTCAGCACAATCAAATCTTTCTCCGACAGGTAGTTAGGATCACTACATGGCCACCGACCCACGGAGACTTGCCTTCCTCCTTGCCGTCCACCGTGCTGGAGGCGTGCTCGCGGCAGCAGACCTTCTGCATGTCACCCCGTCCGCGGTCTCCCAGCAGATCGCGCGCCTCGAGGCGGAGGAGGGCTTCGCCGTCCTCGACCGCGGGCCGCGCGGCGTGACGCTCACGCCGGCCGGTCGGGTGCTGGCCGAGGCGGGCGAGCGCATCGAGGGCGAGCTCCTCGAGGCCCGCCAGGCGATCGCGGCGCTCGGCGAGGGGGTGAGCGGACGCGTCGTCCTCGGCGCGTTCCAGACGGCGATCCGCGCCGTCGTCGCGCCGATGCTCATGGACCTGGCGGAGCGGTACCCGGGCGTCGAGGTCGACGTGCGCGAGCACGAGCCCGCCGAGGCCGTCCGCATGCTGCGTGCCGGCGACCTCGACGTGATCCTGCTCGAGCGGGACGCCGACATGGACGCCCCCGCCCCGCGCGGGGTGCACGACGTGCCGCTGCTCGACGAGCCCTGGTGCGTCGTCGTCCCCGCGAGCCTGCCGATGCCCGAGCGGCTCGACGACCTCGCGAGCCTGCAGTGGATCGGGGCGGAGAAGGACACGGCCTCCGACCGGGCGCTGCGCCGCCTGGCACGCACGCTGGGCACCACCATGAACCAGCGCCACCGGTTCTTCGACTTCGACACGGCGCTCGCGCTCGCCGCCGCGAACCAGGGCGTCGCGATGCTCCCCGCCCTCGCGCTGCAGGGCGGTGACGTGCCCGAGGGGCTCGAGGTCGCGCGGCTCGCAGGCCTCGGCACCCGCCGCATCGTCGCGCGGCACCGGGCCACCCGCCACGAGCCGGGGCCGGCCGTGCGCGCCGTCGTCGACGCGATGGTCGAGGTGACCCGGGACCTCGAGCTCGGCTGACCCCGCGGCGCGGGCCGGCCGACGAGCCCCGGCGACGCCCGGCGCGCGTCCGGGCGTGGACGCTCCTAGCATCGCGACCATGAGCGACACGACTGCGGGGTCGGCGGGTTCGGGCACGGGGGCCGCTCCCCTGTCCGACCGCACGTTCGGCGTGGTGCGGCGCCTGTGGGGGCTGGTCTACCTGCGCGCGCTCCTGTACCTCGCCGCGGGCATCGTGCTCTTCGCGAACCCGGACCGTGGCCTGGTGTGGGTGCGGTGGATCGTGGGGGCGCTGATCGTCGCGCAGGGCGTGCTGCTCACGGTCGAGGGCGCCCCGACGAAGCGCTCCGGCCGGCCGGAGGGCGCGGGCGACGAGATCAGCTGGCGGCTCATCGCGGGCGTCGTGAGCCTCCTCGCGGGCGTCCTCGTCATCGTGTGGCCGTCCATGACGGGCCCGGTGATGTACCTGGTCGTGGCCGTGTGGGCGTGTGCGGCAGGCGTCGTCGGGGTCATCGGCGGGCTGCGGGGCCGCGCCCTGCGGACCGCCTCCTGGGACTGGCAGCTCGTGAACGCGGTGCTGTGGGTCGTGCTCGGCCTGGTCATGCTGCTGCGCCCCGGCGCCGACGTCGCGACGTCGGCCCAGCTCCTCGCGATGTACCTGGTGCTCGCGGGCGCCGTGCTCGTGGTGGGGGCGTTCGCCACGGGCACGCGAGCCCGTGACGCACGCAAGGCCCGGCAGGACGGCGAGGCCGGGTAGGATCGGCCGCGTCACACGGCAGCCCCGGCTGCCACCACAACGCAGCGGCACCCTGGTGCTGCCGCCACATAGCCGCTCGAACCGCGACGGGAGAGCTCGCGCCGCGCCCCCGAAGGAGGGCCGGCCGGCGCCGAAGGAGCAACCCTCCCCGGGAATCTCTCAGGCACCCGTACCGTCACGGCGAGGCAACTCTGGAAAGCGGCCCACGTCGTCGTCAGCGACGGGTGGGCCCACCGACGGTGCAAGTCGGCGCGCCCCGTCGCGTCGCGGGGCCAGCCCTGCGACGACGCCACGGCGGACCGGCAAAACTCTCAGGTCGACGTGTGCGCGTCGGATGACAGAGCGGGGAGGACCTGCCCGTCCCCCGCCTGCCCCGGCCCGACCCACGGAGCGTCCGACGTGACCACCACCCCGTACGACACACCCTCGCAGGGCACCGTCGTCGACCCCGACGTCTTCGCCGACCGGCACATCGGCCCGCGGGGCCGGGAGATCGCGGCGATGCTCACGCAGCTCGGCTACTCCGACCTCGACGCGCTCGTCGACGCCGCGGTGCCGAGGACGATCCGCGCCGACCGCCCGCTCGACCTGCCCGCGGCGCGCTCCGAGGCCGAGGTGCTCGCGCACCTGCGCGACCTCGCCGGGAAGAACCAGGTCAAGCGCCAGATGATCGGCCTCGGCTACTACGGCACCACCACTCCCCCGGTGATCCGCCGCAACGTGCTCGAGGCCCCCGCCTGGTACACCGCGTACACGCCCTACCAGCCGGAGATCTCGCAGGGCCGGCTGGAGGCGCTCCTCAACTTCCAGCAGGCGGTGGAGGACCTCACCGGCCTGGGGATCGCGGGTGCGTCCCTCCTCGACGAGGCGACGGCCGTCGCCGAGGCCGTCGCCCTCATGTGGCGCGCCTCGCGGGCCAAGAGCGGCTACGTGGTGCTCGACGCCGACCTGTTCCCCCAGAGCCTGGCCGTGACGCGCGGCCGCGCGGAGGCCATCGGGCTTCCCGTCGTCGTGGTGGGGCTCGACGCCGGGCTCGAGGCGGGTCTCGACGCCTTCGTCGCCGCGGGCGGGACGCTGCCCGAGGGCAACCTCGTGGGTGTCGTGGTGCAGCAGGCGGGCGCGTCCGGGCGGGTGCTCGACGCGCGCGGCGTGGTCGCCGTGGCCAAGGAGCGCGGTGCGCTCGTCACCGTGGCCGCGGACCTCCTGGCCCTCACCCTCCTCACCTCTCCGGGCGAGCTCGGCGCGGACGTCGCGGTCGGTTCCGCGCAGCGCTTCGGCGTCCCGCTGTTCTACGGCGGCCCGCACGCCGCGTTCATGGCGGTCCGCCAGGGACTCGAGCGTCAGCTGCCCGGCCGCCTGGTCGGTGTCTCGACCGACGCCGACGGTGCCACCGGCCTGCGTCTCGCGCTCGCCACCCGGGAGCAGCACATCCGCCGGGAGAAGGCGACGAGCAACATCTGCACCGCGCAGGCGCTGCTCGCCATCGTCGCCTCGATGTACGCCGTGTACCACGGCCCGGAGGGCCTGCGCGCGATCGCCGAGCGCACCCACGCGCGCGCCGCGGACGTGGCTGCCGGCCTGCGCGCCGCGGGGATCACCGTCGAGCACGACGTCTTCTTCGACACGGTGCGGGCCGTCGTCCCGGGTCGCGCCCAGGAGGTCGTCACCGCCGCCGCCGACGCGGGCTACAACCTGTACAAGGCCGACGCCGATCATGTACAGATCGCCTGCGACGAGACGACGACGGCCGCGGACGTGTCCGGCGTCCTCGCCGCGTTCGGGGCGACGGACGTTCCGGCCTCCCGGGACGCCGGCCTCCCGGCCGCCGTCACCCGGACCACGCCGTACCTGCAGCACCCGATCTTCCACCTGCACCGCAGCGAGACGTCGATGCTGCGCTACCTGCGCGCGCTGAGCGACAAGGACCTCGCCCTGGACCGCACGATGATCCCCCTGGGCTCGTGCACGATGAAGCTCAACGCCACCGCGGAGATGGAGGCCATCAGCTGGCCCGGCTTCGCGGACATGCACCCGTACGTGCCCGCCGACCAGGCGCTCGGTTACGCGGAGCTCGTCTCCACCCTGGAGGCGCAGCTCGCGGAGATCACGGGGTACGCGGCGGTGTCGGTGCAGCCCAACGCAGGCTCGCAGGGGGAGTTCGCCGGCCTGCTGGCGATCAAGGGCTATCACCGGTCCCGCGGCGACGAGCACCGCGACATCGTGCTGATCCCGGCGTCCGCGCACGGCACGAACGCGGCGTCCGCGGCCCTCGCAGGGCTCCGCGTCGTGGTCGTGGCGACCGCCGACGACGGCGAGATCCAGCTCGACGACCTGCGCGCGAAGCTCGCCGCGCACGGTCCCCAGGTGGCCGGGATCATGATCACCTACCCGTCGACGCACGGCGTCTACGAGGAGCACGTCCGCGAGGTGTGCGACCTTGTACACGAGGCTGGCGGTCAGGTGTACATCGACGGGGCGAACCTGAACGCCCTGGTGGGCCTTGCGCGGCCGGGCGAGTTCGGCGGCGACGTCTCGCACCTCAACCTGCACAAGACGTTCTGCATCCCGCACGGCGGCGGCGGCCCGGGCGTGGGCCCGGTCGCCGTGGCGGCGCACCTGGTGCCGTTCCTGCCGGCCGACCCGACCCCGGGCGTCGCCCGGCACGAGGGGATCGCGCCCGTGAGCGCGGCGCCGCACGGCTCGGCGGGGATCCTGCCGATCTCGTACGCGTACCTCGCGCTGATGGGTCCGGACGGGCTCACGGAGGCGTCCAAGGCCGCCGTCCTGACCGCCAACTACGTGGCGTCACGCCTCCACCCGTACTTCCCCGTGCTCTACACGGGCGAGAACGGCCTGGTGGCGCACGAGTGCATCCTCGACCTGCGCCCTCTGACGGCGGAGACGGGCGTGACGGCCGAGGACGTGGCGAAGCGCCTCATCGACTACGGCTTCCACGCCCCCACGATGTCGTTCCCGGTCGCGGGCACCCTCATGGTGGAGCCGACGGAGAGCGAGGACCTCGCGGAGCTCGACCGCTTCGTCGACGCGATGATCGCCATCCGCGGCGAGATCGACCGCGTCGGGGCGGGGGAGTGGGCGGCGGACGACTCGCCGCTGCGCCACGCCCCGCACACCGCGGCGAGCGTCATGACCGACACGTGGGAGCACCCGTACCCCCGCGAGCTGGCGGCGTTCCCGCTGCCGAGCCTGCGGGCGGGCAAGTACTGGTCGCCGGTGCGCCGCATCGACGGTGCCAAGGGCGACCGCAACCTCGTGTGCGCCTGCCCGCCCCTCGAGTCGTACGCCGAGCCCACCGCCCACTGACCCGGTTGTGGGCGGGCGTTTGGCCCTGATTCGGGGGTGAACCGGGGCCAAACGCCCGCTCACAACGCACGACCTGAGTAGCACCGAAGGGAGCCTCGATGGCCGAGGACCAGCAGGACAAGACCACGCCGCTGCACCACGAGCACGTCGCGCTGGGTGCCAGCCTCACCGGGTTCGGCGGCTGGCTGATGCCGCTGCGGTACACCTCGGACCTCGCCGAGCACCGGGCGGTGCGCGAGGCCGCGGGCCTGTTCGACCTGTCGCACATGGGAGAGATCCACCTCGAGGGCCCGGGGTCGGGCGCGGCGCTCGACCTGGCGCTGGTGGGCAAGGCGAGCGCGATCGGCGTCGGCCGGGCGCGGTACTCGATGATCTGCGCCGAGGACGGCGCGGTGCTCGACGACCTCATCGTCTACCGGCTCGCGGACGAGCACTTCCTCGTCGTCGCGAACGCGGGCAACGCGCCGCGCGTCGCGACGGAGCTGGTCGCGCGGGCCGCCGGCCTCGACACGGTCGTCACGGACCGGTCGTCCGAGACGGCGCTGGTCGCGGTGCAGGGCCCGCGTGCCGAGAAGATCCTCGCCTCGCTCACGGCCGCGGACGACGTCGAGACCGTGCGCGGCATGAAGTACTACGCCTCCGCTCCCGCGACCGTGGCCGGGGTCGCGGCGCTCGTGGCCCGCACCGGGTACACGGGCGAGGACGGCTTCGAGCTGTTCGTCCCCGCCGGGCATGCCGTGGAGCTGTGGCGGGCGCTGCTCGCCGCGGGGGAGGGGCACGGCCTGGTCCCGGCCGGCCTGTCCGCGCGCGACTCCCTGCGTCTCGAGGCGGGCATGCCCCTGTACGGGCACGAGCTCGACGAGACCACCACGCCGTACGAGGCCGGCCTCGGGCGCGTCGTGAAGCTCGACAAGACCGACTCCGACGGCGAGCCGCTGCCGTTCGTCGGCCGCGCCGCGCTGGCGGCACGTGCCCAGAGCCAGCCGGCGCGCGTGCTCGTCGGGCTCCGCGGCGAGGGGCGCCGGCCCGCCCGTGCCGGGTACGACGTCGTGCAGCGCGGCCTGGACGGGGCCGTCGGCGCCGTCGTCGGCCACGTGACGTCCGGCGCGCCGTCGCCCACGCTCGGCTACCCGGTCGCGATGGCGTACGTGACGCCCGAGGTGTCCGCGGAGGGCACGGCCCTCGCGGTGGACGTCCGGGGCCGCGCCGAGCCGTTCGTCGTCGTGCCGCTGCCGTTCTACCAGCGTGCGTAGGACCATCGTCCTCTGACCGTCCTGATCCTCTCCACACCTGCCGAAGCCCCTGAAGGAGCAGTCCCATGGCCGACTTCCCCGAGAACCTCCGCTACTCCGCCGAGCACGAGTGGGTGGACGACGCGTCCCCCGCGACCATCGGCGTGACGTCCGTCGCCGCCGACGCGCTCGGCGACGTCGTCTACCTCGAGCTGCCGGAGGTGGGCGCGACGATCGAGGCGGGCTCCGTCGTCGGGGAGATCGAGTCCACCAAGTCGGTCTCGGAGCTGTACTCGCCGGTGAGCGGCACCGTGGTCGAGGTCAACCAGTCCGCCGTGGACGACCCGGCCGTGGTGAACTCCGACCCGTTCGGTGCGGGGTGGCTCTTCAAGGTGGACGTGACCGGTCGCGGGGACCTGCTCACGGCCGAGCAGTACGCCGCGCAGGCGGGCTGACGCTTTCCCAGATTCCGTGACCAAATCGTGACTTACGGGTCCGATATGGGTTGATTGCCTGGGATAACCGCGCTGACCTGCGACAACACGGCCGGCTTCGCCTCCACGGGGTGCGAAGCCGGCCGTGGACGTCCCGCCGTCGCGACAACGCGCAGAAATCTGCGTCATGACCAGGCTGCACGTTCCTCCTCATCCATGACGGCTTCCCCTGGTCGACCAACGGTCGGCGGCCGTCGAGGAGGAAGAACGATGAGCACCATCGAGCTGACTGGCCCCACGACGTCCCGCCTGCTGACGCGCCGCGAGCGAGTGGTTCTTTCCAACCTGTCCGAGGACGTCACCCTCGAGCAGATCGCGACCAAGCTGTTCGTCACGCGGAACACGGTGAAGTCGCAGGTTCGCAGCGTGTACCGCAAGATCGGCGTCTCCAGCCGGGCCGAGGCCGTCGCATGGGCGCGACAGTCCGGGTACGGCATCGGCTGACCGCACGCGTGATGTAGGAGCCCCGCTCGACGACAGGGGAGGTCGTCGGTGCGGGGCTCTCGCACGTCCGGGCCCGGATGAAAGACTCCGCTCATGACTGCACGCCGCCTCGTGGTCGCTGCCGCGATCGTCGACGACCTCGACCGTCCGGCCCGCCTGCTCGCGGCCAGGCGGAGCCGCCCGGCCCACCTGGCGGGCCGTTGGGAGTTCCCGGGCGGCAAGGTCGACCCGGGGGAGACGCCGGTCGAGGCGCTGCACCGCGAGCTGGTGGAGGAGCTCGGCGTCCGGGTCCAGCTCGGCGACGAGCTTCCCGGGCCCGACGACGGCGCCTGGATCATCACCGACCGGCACGACCTGCGGCTCTGGCTCGCCGTCGTCACGGACGGCGACCCCGCACCCCTGGTCGAGCACGACGAGCTGCGCTGGCTCGGGCGTGACGACCTGTTCGGCGTGGACTGGCTCGACGGCGACGTGCGCATCGTGGAGGCGCTGGCCGCGGCCCTCGACGGGGTCGACGTCAGCCGCTAGACGAGGCTGCCTCCAGGCCGGCGCTCCGGCCGGACACACGGACGCGCGCGGCCGTGAAGTCACTTGCCCGACACCCGGTACGGTGTGGAGAAAATTGCCAACCGGGTCAGGGGACAGGGCCGTCGTGACGCGGGAGGGCAGCGCGGTTCCGCCCGGCGGGGGCCGTGCTCGCGAGGCATCGTTGCCAGGGAGGCCCACGGAGGTGCGGGAATGACGGCACGACTCACGACCGGACGCACGCGACGGCGCCCACCGTCTCCCGAGGACGCCCTGGGCTATGAGCTGCGGACGGACCTGCTGACGCGGGTGGCGCACGCGCACGACGCGTCGCACTACCTGCTGCGGCCGGAGGTCGTGGTGCGCGCGGACGGTGTCGACGGCGTGGTCGCCGCGATGCGGGAGGCGAGCCGGCGGGGTCTGCCGGTGACGTTCCGCTCCGGCGGCACGAGCCTGTCGGGGCAGGCGTCGGGTGCGGGGATGCTCATCGACACGCGCACCCGGTTCACGCGCGTGGAGGTGCTGGACGGCGGGGAGCGGGTGCGCTGCCAGCCCGGCGCCACGCTGCGGCTGGTCAACGGCCACCTGGCTCGGCACGGTCGTCGCCTCGGCCCGGACCCGGCGAGCGAGATCGCGTGCACGGTCGGGGGAGTGGTGGCGAACAACTCGTCCGGGATGTCGTCGGGCACCACGCGCACGGCGTACCGGACGGTCGAGTCGATGACGGTGGTGCTGGCGAGCGGCACCGTGGTGGACACCGGGGCGCCCGACGCCGACGCGCGCCTCGCGGCGCGGGAGCCGGACCTGCACCGTGGGCTTGCCGCGCTGCGCGACCGCGTCCGGTCGAGCCCGGCGATGCGCGCCGAGGTCGAGCGGCAGTTCGCGATGAAGAACACCATGGGCTACTCGGTGAATGCGCTGCTCGACCACGACTCCCCGGTGAAGATCCTCGAGCACCTGCTGGTGGGCTCGGAGGGCACGCTCGGCTGGGTCGCCGACGTCACCTTCCGCACCGTGCCCCTGCTGACGAAGGTCGCGACGACGCTGCTGGTCTTCGACTCGCTCGAGCGCGCCACGGACGCGCTGGTGCCTCTCGGCCTCTCCGGGCCGGAGGCGATCGAGCTCATGGACGCCGCGTCGCTGCGCGTGGCGGCCGCCGACCCGAAGGCGGACCCGTCGATGCGGTCCCTCGCGCGCGGCGCGGGCATCACGGGGCAGACGGCGCTGCTCGTCGAGTACCGCGCGGCGACCGACGACGCCCTCGCGCCCCTGCAGGACGCCGCGCGCGCCGTCGTCGACGGCCTCGCGCTGGAGGTGCCCGCGACCCTCACGACCGACCCCGCCACGCGCGAGCGCCTCTGGCGGGTGCGCAAGGGCCTGTACACGGCGGTCGCCGGCGCCCGGCCGGCCGGGGCGACGGCGCTGCTGGAGGACGTCGTCGTCCCTGTCCCCGACCTCACCGCCACGGTGCGCGACCTGGGCGGCCTGTTCGCCCGGCACGGGTACGACGACGCCGTGACGTTCGGGCACGCCAAGGACGGCAACCTGCACTTCATGATCAGCCCCCGTCTCGGCGACCCGGCCGAGCTGGACCGGTACGAGGCGTTCAGCGACGACCTCGTGGACCTCGTCCTCGGCCACCGCGGCTCGCTCAAGGCCGAGCACGGCACCGGCCGCATCATGGCGCCGTTCGTGCAGCGCCAGTACGGCGACGACCTGTACGCCGTGATGCGCGAGATCAAGAGCCTGTTCGACCCGCACGGCGTGCTCAACCCCGGCGTGGTCCTCACGGACGACCCGCGCGAGCACCTGCGCGACCTCAAGGTCGAGGCGTCGGCCGGGGGAGAGGACGCCCCGCTGGTCGACCGGTGCGTGGAGTGCGGGTACTGCGAGCCCGGGTGCCCGTCCCGCACCGTCACCACGACGCCGCGGCAGCGGATCGCCCTGCTCAAGGAGCTCGCCGTCGCCCCCGAGGGGGAGCGGGAGGAGCTGGCGAAGGCGTACGAGTACTGGGGCGTGCAGACCTGCGCCGCCGACTCGATGTGCGTCGAGGCCTGCCCCGTCGGCATCGACACGGGCGTCGTGATGAAGGGGCACCGGGCGCGGTCGAACCCCGCCCTCGTCCAGAAGGGCGGCGAGGCGCTCGCCGGGTCCTGGGGGCCGGTCGTGGACGTGCTGCGCGGCGCGCTCGGCGTCGTGCAGAAGGTGCCGACGCCGGTGGTGCGCGTCGCGTCGGAGGTCGCGCGCGGCGCGGTGGGGACCGACGTCGTGCCGCGCGTCGACGGCGATCTGCCCGGGCCCGGTCCGCAGCGCGAGGAGGCAGACCTGGCGGCGGCCGACGGCGACGCGCCCCGCGCCGTCCTGTTCGCCTCCTGCATGGGCGAGCTGTTCGCCCCGGCGGACGGCGGGCTGCCCGACGACGGACGCCCGGTCGGCGCGGAGGTCGCGTTCCGCGCCCTGTGCGAGCGGGCAGGGGTCGGCCTCGTCGTGCCGCAGGGCATCGGTGGGCTGTGCTGCGGCACGCCGTGGGTGAGCAAGGGGCTGCCCGACGGCGCCGCGCGCATGGCGCGGCAGGTGCTCGACGCCCTGTGGACGGCGACCCGCGGCGGCGAGCTGCCGGTCGTGTGCGACGCGTCGAGCTGCACGCACGGCCTGGTCGAGACACCGCACCACCTGTCGGCGCAGGACGCCGCACGGTTCGCGCGGCTGCGGATCGTCGACGCCGTGACGTTCGTGCGCACCGACGTGCTGCCGGCGCTCGCGGCCCGCGGGGTCGACGTCGAGCGCCTGCCGGGCGTCGTCGTGCACCCGACCTGCGCCACCGTGCACCTGGGCGCGGTCGACGACCTGCGCGCCGTGGCCGCGGCCGTCGCGGACGACGCCGTCGTGCCCGCCGCGTGGGGCTGCTGCGGCTTCGCCGGCGACCGCGGCATGCTCCACCCCGAGCTGACCGCCGCCGCCACCCACGCCGAGGCGACGGAGGTCGCGGCAGGGGAGCGGACGCTGCCGGACGGCCGGTACGCCGCGTACGTCTCGAACAACCGGACCTGCGAGATGGGGATGGCCCGCGCCACCGGCAGGGACTACGTGCACGTGCTGGAGCTGCTAGAGGCGGCGACGCGCTGAACCGGCTCCCGCTGCCGGACCGGGCGGGTCCCGGGGGGAGGCGCCTCCCGTCGCGCGGACCCGGCCCGGCGGCCGCCCGTGGCGAACGCGATGCTCGCCAGCACGAGGCCGATCCCGACCCCCTGGAGCGCGGTGAGCGTCTCCCCGCCGACGGCGACCCCGAGGGCGACCCCCGTGACGGGGTTGAGCAGCCCGATCACCCCGACGGCGCCCGCCGGCAGGTGCCGGAACCCGCTGAACCAGCAGACGAACGCCAGCGCCGTCGCGACGACGCTCACGTAGGCGAACGCGAGCGTCTCGGAGAGCGACAGCGCGGGCGGCCTCCCCTCGACGAGGGCCGCGGCGACCAGCAGCTCCATGCCACCGACGACCAGCTGCCACGCGGTGACCGTGAGGACGGGGGTGCCGTCCTGCCACCGCTTCGTGAGGACGGCTCCGACGGACGACAGCGCCATCGAGGCGACCGACGCCGCGATGCCCCACCCGTCGAGCGCGGCGGTCGCGGTGCCGACGATCAGGAGGACGCCGGCCCCGCCCACGCCGGCCCCGACGAGGATCCGCGGCGTCGGGCGCTCGCGGACCAGCAACCATGCGGCGCCGGCGATGGCGAGCGGGCTGAGCGACATCAGCGAGGCGGCGACGCTCGCCGGGAGCAGCTGGGCCGCGAGGTACACGAGGCAGAAGAACAGCCCCATGTTGAGCGTCCCGAGCACCAGAGACCGCCACCACCATGCGCCGCGCGGCAGCCTGCGGGCGATCAGCACGAGGAGCACGCCCGCCGGCAGCGCGCGGGTCGCCGACCCCCACAGGGGCGTGTCCGCGGGGAGGAGCTGATGGGTGACGAAGTAGGTGGACCCGAACGCGACGGGCCCGACGGCTGCGAGCAGGGGCCAGCGGACGGCGTGCCACCACGGGGCCGCCCTCAAAGAAGTTTCCACGGAAACCAGTGTACTTTCCACGGAAAGTACACTGGGCCCATGGTGGAGGTTGATCGCGTCGGGACGTTCGTCGAGCAGTGGCGCCGCGAGCGTCCGGACCTCGACCCGAGCCCGATGGCCGTGATCGGCCGGATGCGCCGGGTCTCCGACGACTTCACCGCGGCGCTCGTGGAGAACTATCGGCGCTACGGGATCGGGGAGGGCGAGTTCGACGTCCTCTGCGCGCTCCGGCGGGCGGGCGCGCCCTTCGCGCTCAACCAGGGAGACCTCGCGGAGCACACCATGGTGACGGCGGGCGCGACGTCGAAGCGGGTCGACCGGCTGGAGTCCGCCGGGCTGGTGTCCCGGCAGCTGCAGGCCGACGACGGCCGCGGGCGCGTCGTCACGCTCTCGCCCCAGGGCCGCCGTCTCATCGACGAGGCCTATCCCGAGCACCTCCAGCTCGAGGAGCAGCTGCTCTCCCCGCTCTCGCGCGACGAACGGACGCAGCTCGAAGCGCTGCTGCGCAAGCTCGTCGGCGGCTGAGCGCGGCACCGAAGCCGTCGGCGTCTATGGAGCCGACCAGAGCCCTAGGGTGGTGCGGTGCCTCCTGCGATCGACCTGCACCTGCCCACCGGATCGGGTGTCTACTCCGAGCAGCAGCTGGCGGTGCTCGACGAGGGGTTCCAGGACGCCGTGCGGCTGGTCCATGACGTCCTGCACCTGAGCGGGGTGGACGTCTTCGCGGTCGACGCCCCGGACATGACGATCCCGAGCTGGGGTTGCGGCGGCTACACGTACAGTGCGCGATCCGTCGTCCTCGCGGTCGACGCGTCGCAGACGACCACGACGTCAGCCGTCCGTGCGACCCTGGTCCACGAGCTCCACCACGTGGCGCGGGAGCGAGGACCCGGGTGCGGGTCGAGCCTTCGTGACCGCGTCGTGTCCGAGGGCCTGGCCATGCTGTTCGAGGAGGAGGTCCTCGGGGCGGCGTCGGAGTTCGCGCACCAGGACGTCACCGACGCCCAGGTCGCGCGCCTGGTCGACGCGCTGGACGAGGATCCCGCCGACGACGGGCGATGGTTCTTCCGCGCCGGGGACATGCCCCTGTGGCTCGGGTACACCGCCGGCTACCGGTGGGCGCGCTCGTACGCCCGCGAACACGGGCTGAGCGCGTCCGCGCTGGTCCACGCGCCCGCCGCCGCGATCACGCGCGCGCTCGAGCACGACGAGCCGCGCTGAGACACCTCTGCCCGCCTGTCCTCTGTCGCCGTTCTGAGTGACGACCCACAAGTCGTCGTCGGGTCGCCATACCTCCGTCGTCCACGCGGACGTCCACGACCTCGAGGTAGCTCCTGACAGGTCAGGTCGGGTCCGCGACTGACGACTCATGCCGACGGTGCGGCACGTCCCTGCCGCGCTGTCTCGCGACCAGGTCCGTCAGCAGACTCGGGTACTCGGGGTGAGCGAACTCGAGCCGCGGGAACTCCTGGACGTCGACGAAGCGCAGGTCGTCGTGCTCGTCGGGCGCAGCGTTGGTGATGCGACCGGACCACGCGGGCACGAGGTGAGCGTCGAGCGCCAGGTCGCCTGACTCGACCCGGAACAGGGCCCTCGGCTCGACGACGGCCTCGACACCGAGCTCCTCGCGCAGCTCGCGGGCCAGCGCCTCCATCGTGCTCTCGCCTGGTTCGACGTGACCACCCGGAAGATCCCACACGCCCGGGTACGCACGACGTGCCGCGGACCGTAGCCCCAGCAACACAGACCCGGTGCGGAAGAGCACACCCACCACGACCCGATGCTCGAAGCTCACGCGCGCACGCTACCGCTCCGAACGCTCGCGGGACCGGGCGGCGAACTCCTCTCCGCCGGCGGGGAAGAGCACGGGGCTGAGGACGTAGCGCCGTCGTTCGCCGTCCTCGGCGGGCTCGGGGCCGCCGGTCAGGGCCGGGGTGATGGCGTCACGCAGGCGGGTGATGAGTTGCTCGACCTCGCGCGGCGAGAGCCATACGGCGTGCTGCCGATATCCGACGAGGTCGGCGGCCGGATCGGCGTCGGGGCGGTCGACGTAGGCGCCGAACTCGGCGAGCAGGGCGGCCATCGCGACGCCGAAGGCAGCCCGGTGGTCGTCGACGGTCGCGGTGCGTGCTGCTGCCGGGGTCACCGCGGCTCGATCGGGGACCAACCGGTAGGTGCGTTCGACGGCGCCGCGGACCCGCCGTTCGCTGGTCACCTCCAACAGGCCGGCGTCGAGGAGTATCGCGACCTGCCGATAGAGGGTCGCCTGGGAGACGTCGGGCAGCGCCCGGTGCAGCTGGGCGGTGGTGAGCTCTCGCCGGCCGGACAGTGCCCCGGCGATCCGCAGGCGGACAGGGTGGACGATCGGATGGTTGCCGGCCATGGACCCATGGTCTCACCGCCGCTAATGTTCTCATTCGTGCAAACAATCGCGGTACGGAATGCCGACCTCGTCCTGCAGCACCTCGACCGCGGCGACGCCCGACGTGCCCAGGCGCTGTTCGACCCCGCCGTGCGCCGGCGCCTGCCGGCGCGCCGGCTGGGGCACGCCTGGCGGCAGGCTGTGAGCGTGCACGGCGGCCTGACCGCGTGGCAGCTGGACAGCGTCGCGGTGCCCGAGGAGCCCGGCGCGCCCACGGTCGTGCGCCTGGCCTGCCGGACGCCCGGCCCGGCGCTGACCGCCGTCGTGACGGTCGCACCCGACGGCGGGCTGCTCGACCTGCAGGTGCGTCCCACCGTCCTGGCATGGGAACCACCGACCTACGCGGACGTCGAGGAGCTCGACGAGGTCGAGACCGTGATGGGTGCCGGCGACACCGCCGTGGGTGGAACCCTCACGATTCCGCACGGGAACGGCACCGTGCCCGCCGTCGTGCTGTTGTCCGGGATGGGCCCGTTCGACAGGGACATGACGACCGGGTCGAACCGGATCGGCCGGGACCTCGCCTGGGGCCTGGCCACTCGCGGCATCGCCGTGGCGCGCTACGACAACCCGAGCCATGGGGCGCCCGAGCGCGCCACCCGGCCTGGCGCCGTCGCCATGGACGACTACCGGCCGGTGCCCGACGCGGTTCGCCAGCTGGGGCAGCACCCGCGCGTGGACGCCGCGAGGATCACCCTGGCCGGGCACTCCATGGGCGGCAAGATCGCACCGCGGGTTGCCGCCCTCCTCGACGACGACCGCCGCGCCTCCCTCGGCGGTCTGATCCTCCTGGCAGCAGACGCTGCTCCGATGCCCGAGGCGGCCGTCCGGGTCGTCAAGCATCTTGCGACGCACCCGGGCACCGGCGTCGACCGGCGCGACGTCCGCCGCACCGTCCGCCAGGCCCGTCGCGCCGCCGGTCCTCGCCTGCGGCAGAGCACCCCCACCTCGCGGCTCCCCTTCGGGCTGCCTGCCTCCTTCTGGCTCGACCTGCGTCGGTACGACCCGGTCGCCACCGCGCGGCAGTCGGGTCTTCCGCTGCTGCTGCTCCAGGGCTGCCGCGACTACCAGGTCACCGTCGAGGACGACCTCGCTCTGTGGCGACAAGGTCTGGCCGACCACCCCCACGTCACGATCCGGGAGGTGCCCGAGGACGACCACTTCTTCCTGCCCGGGACAGGACCATCGCTGCCCAGGGACTACGAACAGCCGGGCCATCTCGACCAGCAGGTCGTGGACGCGATCGCCGACTGGATCCACGCGCACTGAGCCCATCGACTGAACGGCGCGGTACCTGCTCGCCACGCTCGTCACTGCGCGGCGGCTACGAGCCTGACGATCATCCCGATCCCCAGGAGGACGAGCACGGCGCCCGCAGCCTTCGTCAGCCACGGCAGCACACGGGCGAGCCGGGCGCGCGCCCGCTCGGATCCCAGCGCGACGGCGACGAACAGATCCCATGCGAGCACGACGGCGACCATCCACACGCCGTACAGCGTGAGGACGGCGGGGCCGGCGCCGGTGAGAACGGCGGCGAGGCTGACGTAGAACAGAGCGTTCTTCGGGTTGAGGAGCCCGGACGCGAGACCGAGACCGAGGCTCCGCGTCCACGCCGTGCGGGCGAGCCGAGCGGGCGAGGCGACGCCGACGTCGACTTTGGCCCGCAGGAACGTGACCCCCATGACGACCAGGAATCCGCCGCCGGCGCCCTGGACCACCTGCAACACCGCGGGACTCGTGATCGCCGCCAGCCCGCAGAACGCCGCGGCGACGAAGACGCCGTTGGCGCAGGCGATCCCCACGCACACGCCGCTGGCGCTGCGCCAGCCGCTGGTCAAGGTGGTGCGTGCGATCAGGAAGAAGTCGACCCCTGGGATGAGCAGGGCGAGAAAGTGCGCGACGGCGACGGCGAGGAACTGCTCCATCTCTCCCCAGACGTAGAGGACGACCTGTCGCCTCGAGTCTGGAGTGGTCCCGGGTGGGGGTCTTGAACGATATTGCGTCAGCGCCGGTAGGCGCCGGGGGTGGCGGCCACGTGGGCGCAGAACACCCGGTGGAAGTGGCTCTGATCGGCGAACCCGAGCGCTTGCGCGGTCTCGGCGAGCGATCTGCCCTCACGGAGCATCGTCCGCGCGGTGATGACCCTGTCGTTGTGCCGCCACGCCACCGGCGTGAGACCGGTGGCCCGCCGCATCGCCCGGATGAGCTGATACCGGTCCATCCCGGCGGCCTCGGCCAGCTCGGTGAGCGCCGGGTTCGACGCGTCCTCGTGCAGCCGGTCGAGCGCCGGCCCCAGCCGGTCCAGCAGCTCGATGTCGGTGGCGGAGGGCAACCGGTGGAGCGGTGTGGCCGCCATGCACTCGTTCAGGGCCCGGCGGAGCGTGGCCTCGACGTCTCCGGTCGCTGCCTGCCGAGCGTCGGGCCCGGCGAACAGCAGGTCGTTGACGGCGTCAAACCTCCGGTGCACGCCGCGGTCGCGGACGACGGTGATCCCCCCGAGGAGGATCTCGCCGCCCTCGGGCAGCAGGCTCGCGATCCAGCGCTGGTCGGCGTGGATCATCTGGTACTCCCAGCGCCCCCGGCCGGGGTTGCAGGCGTGCACGTGCCCAGCCGGAATGAGGATCACGTCGCCGGCGGCGAGCGGGACGGAGCCGCCCGCCGGCCCGGTGAATGCCGTCGTGCCGGTGTCGACGAGTCCGATCGAGAAGCGGTCGTGCGCGTGCGGCCGGTAGCAGGCGGCATCCTGGCAGGAGCGTCGTGACTCCAGATGTGGCAGCTCCGTGCTGTGCCAGA
Organism: Isoptericola sp. NPDC055881; assembly: GCF_053615895.1. NCBI lineage: Bacteria > Bacillati > Actinomycetota > Actinomycetes > Micrococcales > Promicromonosporaceae > Isoptericola > Isoptericola sp. NPDC055881. Next base: position 31,359 of record NZ_JBSHCR010000007.1, on the reverse strand, counting down.
ACTCAGCCATCGATCGTCCTCCCCCTCGGACCGTCATTCGACAAGCGCACGCCCGCCGCGCGCGGTCCGCTCATCGCGCCCCGAGGTCGTAGGCGGTGCCGCCCGCCACGGCACGGAGCTTGTCCGGGTTGGCCACGTTGCGGACCGCGATGACCCTGCCGTCGCCGTCGACCTCGACCGTGACGGTGGCCACGACCCGCCCCCCACCCCGGAAGACGATCCCGGGCTCGCCGTTGATCTCGACGAGCTCGGTCACCATGTCGGCGGGCTCGACCCCCTGATACGTGACGGTGCCGATGGCTGCGAACCACCGGGCCACGGTCTCCGCGCCGACGATCGGGCGCAGCGCCTGCCGGACCTTGCCGCCGCCGTCCGTCCAGAGCGTGACATCCGGCGCGAGCAGGTCCAGCAGCGTGTTGACGTCCCCACCCGTCGCCGCGGCGAAGAAGCGCTCGGTGACCGCACGGTGCTGCGCACGGTCGGCCGCGAACCGGGGCCGTCGGGCATGGACGTGCTCGCGCGCACGGTGCGCGGCCTGACGAACCGAGACCTCGGACCGGCCTACGGCCTCAGCAATCTCGGCGTGGCTGAAGTCGAAGATCTCCTTCAGCACGAACACGGCCCGCTCCAGCGGGCTGAGCGTCTCCAGCACCACCATCATCGCCATCGACACGGACTCGGCGCCGGTCACGGCGTCGACGGTGTCCCCGGCGGTGAGGATCGGCTCGGGCAGCCACGGACCCACGTACGTCTCGCGCTGGTACCGCGCGGACCGCAGGCGCTCGAGCGCCAGGTTCGACACGATCCGCGCCAGGTAGGCCTTCGGGTCGGCCACGTGCGAGCGGTCCGCCGACGACCACTTGATCCACGCGTCCTGGACGGCGTCCTCGGCATCGGCGGCGGAGCCGAGGACGCGGTACGCCACGGAGAACAGGAGCCTGCGGTGCTGGTGGAAGACGTCGTCGTCGGGGCCGGGCGCGCCGTCCTCACCGGCCGCCGTCACCGGGCGGCCCGCGTGTACCGGCCGCCGCGCGGCCAGAACGCACCGGAGGCGGGCAGCTTCTTCATGCGGCCGTACGTCGGCCAGGGCGAGGCAGTCACGGTCTCCTTGTACCGCACGGCCGCGCCGCCCGTCAGGCAGATTCGCCGGGGGCTGTCGTCGGGACGCGTGAACTGCACGACGGCGTCGTGCCGGCCGAGGCTCACCGGCGTGTGGTAGTACCCGAAGCGGAACGGCTTCGGCTGCCTGCCCCGCAGCACCCGGTCAATCGACAGCGCGGCGTGCACCCCCGTCGGCATCCCGCCCTGGCAGGTGCCGTGCATGACGCCGTACCCCTGGCGGATCGCTGCGGCGTCACCGACGGCGTACACGTCGGGGTGCGACACCGACCGCAGCGCGGAGTCCGTGACGATCCGTCCCCGGTCGTCCACCGTGAGACCGGCGGCGGCGGCCATCGGCGAGACGCGCGTACCGCTCGTCCACAGCACCACGTCGGCGGCGAGGACCTCCCCGCCCGCCAGCTCCAGCGTGCCGGGGAGCACCTTCGTGACCTCGGCTCCCGAGCGCACCTCGACGCCGAGCCGGTCGAGCGCCCCGCGCAGGTAGGCCCGTGCCCTCGGGTTCAGGCTCGCGCCGGGCTCCTGCCTCCCCACCAGCACGACGTCGAGGCCCGGGTGCTGCTCGGCGATCTCGGCCGCGGACTCCACGCCTGTCAGGCCGCTGCCCGCGACGACGGCGACGCCGCCCCGCAGGCCGGCGAGCCGGCGGGCCAGCACCTCCGCGTCCTGGACGCTGCCGAGGCTGTGGGCGTGGTCCTCGGCGCCGGGCACCGCCGACGTGTCGGCCGCGCCCCCGAGCGCGTAGACCAGCGTGTCGTAGGTCAGGGTCCGGTCGTCGTCGATACGCACGATCTTCGCGTCGGCGTCGACCGCCGTCACCCAGCCCTGCACGAACCGTGCGCCCGTGCCGTCGAGAATCTCGGGGATGCGCAGGTCCGCGACCTGCTGCCCGGTCGCCGTCATGGGGAAGCGCAGGCGCTCGGAGAACCGCTCCTGGGCGTTCACCATCGTCACCTGCACGTCGTCGCGCCGCCCCACGCGGGCGGCGAGCTGCACCGCCGCCGCCATCCCGGCGTAGCCCGCCCCCAGGACCACCACGTGGTGGGGAGCACGCCGGCCGGTCGTCGTGGCCGAGGTCGTCGTGTGCTCTGCCTGCTGTGCGTCCATCGTGTCCGTCTCCTCCGTAGGTCCGGTGATGCCCACGAGATGGGCGCGGCCGGGCAGAACGTGACATCGCCGCACTGTGACGCCCGTCACGTCGCGCCGGGGCATGGCGCCAGGGCATGGCGCCGGGGGTCGGCGCAGCGCTCGGGAACCTCGGCTCTGTGTCCTGTCGTGCATGTCGTCGTGCAGGTCGCGGGGCGGGCCATGTCGCCGCTTGCGTTCGAGTGCGCTCGAAGCCCTACCGTCCTCGGCATGGAACTGGACGACGCACTGAGCAGGGCGCTCCGCCTGGCGGTGGACCCGCCGGGAGGGGTGTCGGTCGAAGCGTTGCGGGAGCTCGCGCGCGACGACGATGCCGTCGAGTGGGACATCGCGACCGCGGCCGAGCATCTCGAGGTCAGCCCGCACACCTTGCGGTACTACGAGCGCATCGGGCTGGTCAGCGTCGCCCGCGACGCCGCCGGCCATCGTCGCTACGACGCGGCCGCGGTGCGGCGGCTGGTGTTCCTGACGCGGATGCGCACGTCGGGCATGTCGATCAGCGACCTGCGCCATTACGTCGACCTCGTCGACGAGGGTCGGGACACTGTGTCCGAACGCCTCGACCTGCTGTTCGAGCACCGCGACACGCTGCGGTCCCAGGTCGCGCAGCTGCAGCTCGCGCTGGCCGCCACCGAGTACAAGATCGCCACCTACCAGGAAGCGCCTCGACCATGACGACCACCACCCCGCAGCACGCCATCGACAGCCCCGAGAACCTTGCCCGCCGCCGGTACGGGCAGTCCGTCCTCGCGCAGATCGACGGGCACCAGGGCGAGGCGGTCGTCGACTCCCTGGCCGACATCAGTCCCGCGCTGGGCCATCACGTCGCGGCGTTCGCGTTCGGCGACATCTACGACCGGCCCGGGCTCGACCCGCGCAGCCGGCAGCTGGTCACCCTCGGCGTCCTGACCGCGCTCGGGGGCTGTGAACCCCAGCTCAAGGTGCACGTCGGCGCCGCCCTCAACGTGGGCCTCAGCCGCGAGGAGATCATCGAGGCGATCCTGCACGCCGCCGTCTACTGCGGGTTCCCCCGGGCGGTGAACGCGACCTTCGCCGCCCGTGAGGTCTTCACCGAGCGCGACGACGATGCCGCGCGCACGTCCGGGGAGGCTTCTCAAACCTCCACGGACTGACGGGTCCGTCCTGATCGGTGAGGTCCTGGTGTGCGGTCACGGTCAGTCTGGGGAGCGGCCCGTTCGGTGATGACCAGGCGTCTGTCGGTGGGGCTGGGCCTGGCAGGATCGCCCCATGACCTTCCCGAGCACGGCCGCTCCTCGCTTGTCCGCCGTGCCCGGTCCTGGCGCGGAGCTCGACCGTGTCCTCGCGCTGACGTCGCGCGAGCCCGTGTGGCGGTTGTCTGCCGACTCGTACCGGGCGGAGGCCGCCGAGCAGCAGTACCGGCCGGAGTGGACGTGGGCCGCCTGGGGCGCGGACGGCCAGGTCCTGGCCCGCGCGCTGTGGTGGGGGCAGAGCGACAGCACCCACCCCCTCGCGCTCGACTGCCTCGCCGTCGTCGACGACGTTCCCGCCGTCGACCGGGCTCCGCTGGCGGCCGCGCTCCTCCGGGCCGGGCACGACGCCTTCCGCGGGGCCGGCGCGGAGGCCCCGCCCCTGTACAACCTGATGCGCCTGCCCGAGTCCTGGCGGGACGACCCGGAGCACGTCAGCGCCGTCGCCTGGCGCAGGGACGCCGCCCGCCTGGCGGGTCTCGGCGTCGAGGTCGAGCGGCTCCAGTTCGAGTGGACGCCCGAGTCGCCGCTGCCCGCCGCGCCGCAACGGCTGATCTTCTCGCCGGAGCCGGACGACGAAGCCTTCCTCGCGGCGATGCTGCGGGTCGCCGAGGGCACCCTCGACGCGCACACCCGCGAGGGCGAGGCGGCACACGGGCCCGAGGCCACCGCCCGCGAGAGCCTGCAGTTCTACCTGGACCGGCCCGGAAGGCGGGAGTGGTGGCGCCTCGCGCACACCCCGGACGGTGCCCTCGCCGGTCTCGCGATCCCGTCGGCGACCCCCTACGCCCGCAACGTCGGCTACCTCGGCGTCGTCCCGGAGCTGCGCGGCCGCGGCCACGTCTCGGAGATCCTTGCCGCCATCACGCGCTTCCACGCCGCCGACGGCGCAGAGCGCATCACCGCCACGACCGACCTCGGGAACCGCCCGATGGCGGCGGCGTTCACCCGCGCCGGGTACCGGAACACCGACGTCCGCCTCATCTTCTCGGCGCCGGTGGACTAGCGCTGTCCCACAGCGTCGGACACGCGCGCTGGCGGAGCCAGGTGCACGAGGCCACACCCTCTGAGTTTCAGGGTGAACAACGCGCTACCGGCAGCACGTGCGCATGGCCGTGGTGACCACCTCCAAGCGCGCGGACTTCGAGCTCATCCACGCCACGCGCGACATCCTGCGGTTCATGGACTTCGCCCTCGTGCGCGAGGACGACACGCACGCGAAGCCGCACCCGGAGCCGTACCTGACCGGCCTGCGCCGCTTCGGGGCCGATGCGGGGGAGGTGCTGGTCGTGGAGGACTCGGCCCGAGGTCTCGGCTCCGCCGTGGCGGCGGGCATCGACTGCGCCGTCGTGCACCACCCCTTCACGCAGGCCCAGGACCTCTCGCGCGCCACACATCGCATCGCCGACCTCGCAGAGCTCGCGGACCTCGTCGTGGAGTGACTTGTACCGTCGCGCGAGCGAGCGCAGAGGCCAGGAACCTCGAACGTCTAAGGTCGGATCTGACACCAGCCGTGCGGACTCTGCAACACAGCGTCGTCGCGGTGGCCGACGGTGTTGAGTCGTGACGAGGTCAACCACATGGGTGGTTGAGGTACACGCGCCACGAGGAGCTTCATGAAGCAGCGACCTTTCCCGGCTGGAAGCGGAAGATCATGACTTCTTCCGGCTGCTATGCCTGACCCCGTCGTCAATCGCTCGGCCGAGGTGACGGCGGTCGGCGTTGGCGTCATCGCCCTCCTTGCGGTCGCGTTCCTCACCCCGGTGGTCGGGACGCTGGCCGCCCTCGCCGCTGCGGGGCTCGCCGTCCGTGCCCTCGTCAGACGCGTGGGTCGCCGTTCCTGGATCCTTGCGGGCCTCTCCCTGGCCGCATGCGGCGCGCTCCTGGGGGTCGGCCTGACGGTTCTCGCGATGGGCGTCACCGACGATGTCGGTAGAGACCCGGACGGTAACAACTCGGTCGAGGTCTTCACCTAGGCCCGGCAGGGGCGGTCCTTGAGGGTGTGGCCGGGGCGGAGCGCGCCTGGCGAGCACTCGAAGCGAGCAGCACGGAAGCGAACAGCACGCCGCGACCGCCTCGACCGGAGCAGTCGCAGGACCTGCACGCGCCACGCATCGCATCGCCGGCCTCGCCGAGCCTGCGGACGTCGCCCGCCGCGGAGGGTCGCGTCCCGGTCGCACGGACGATCGGTGGCGACGCCAAGCACGCCTGGCTTCACGGGTCGAATCTGGCACGTACCGTGCGAATCTTGCAACACTGCACCGCTTAGGTGACCGATGGTGTTGAGTCGGAGCGAGGAACCCGACAGGCAAGGCTCGAAGGAGAAAACTGTGCGCAAGGCGTTGGCGTCCGTCGGTATCGGGGCGGTCCTGGCCGTCGGCCTCGGGGCGGCGGCCGTGCCGACCGCGTCGGCCGCGACCTACCCCGGTTGTGACCACGGCTACGGCTGCATCTGGAAGGACAAGAACTACAACGGGTTCAACGGCATGGGGGACCCCTATGGGGCATGGGCGCGCATCGGTGACACCAAGAACGACTTCACAAGATTCAGGTTGCGGGACGGCTCCGCGGCCAGCAACAGCGCCTCTTCCATCGGCCAGAACCTGCGCCAGTGCGAGAAGGGCTTCTTCTACGACTATCGCTTGGCGCCGTACAACGGGGGCACCGGCTCGTACGTGCTGTTCCACAAGGGCACGCGCGACCCCTATCTGGCCAACGGCGGCGGCTCGAGCCCGTACAAGGACGAGAACTGGGACAACCGGATCAGCTCGAACTGGTACAAGTCGTGCATCTGGTGAGCAGAACGCCGGCGAGTCTGAGGCCACCTGGCGCGATGCTCGCTGCAGGCCGTCGAGCGGGACTGGCGACATCGATCGCCGTGTCCCTCTGCGTCGTCGCCGGGTGCGCGAACAGCGTCGACGACCCCGGGCCGCAGTCGACCCGTGAAACGGTGCTGGATGTCCCGGACGCAGTCGCACCGATCATCGACGAGCGGGGAGGCACGGTCCAACCCGGATCCATGCGTCTCTTCGTCGACGAATACCACCGAGACAAGCTGGACTTCATCGTCCGTGCCGCGACGACCGACTGTCTGCGACGCCAGGGCTATACAGGGCCGGTCGACAGGGTGCGGGTGCCGGACCCGCTGTACGGGTCGGCGGTCGTGCTTCCGCCGTGGCTCGAGACGCAGGCCGCACGCTTTGGATTTCTGCCGCCGCAACCGTTGGCAGACCTGGTGGCCAACGGGGTCGAGATCCGCACGTCCGCGCAGGATCGGGCCGAGGAGATCCGGGAACTCTTTCGCCGCAGCGACCGCTTCTACGACGACCTCGATGCCGCGAAGGAGACAACCCGGTACAAGGACGCAGCGGCGGCCTGCAAGAGTGACCCTGCGGTGGCCAGATGGTCGTCCCTCGACATCGACGAGCCTGCGCAGGGCCCCTGGCTCGAAGAGTTCACCGCGGACCAGACGCAGGCGTTCGCCGACCCGGCGATGACACCGATCAAGGCGGACTACGACCGGTGCCTGTCGAAGCACGGGCTCACCGCCGCGGCCCCCGACTCGGTCGCCTACGACGACATGTTCTCCGTCGTGGGCCAGAGCTGGGAGGTGATCGACGAGCAGCAGGTCGCGCTGGCGACCCAGGTGGCGCGGTGCAAGGCCGACACGGACGCGGTGCCACGCATGATGGAGGTGTGGTCGCGGTACGAGGGCGCGACGTTCCTGAGGTACGAGCAGGAGCTGACGGAGGCGCTGACCTTCACCGAGAAGACCGAGGCCATGATCGACGAGTACCTCGCCACGCATGCCGAGTGACGGGCGCAGGACCGCGCGCGACCCAGGTGACCGCCGTGCCCGGTGGGTCGCGGTCTGGGTCGTGTCCGCGGTCGTGGTCGTGGGCGGCGCGTTCGTGGCGGGCTCGTTCGTGCGTTCGCCGTGGCAGGACGCCGTGGAGAACGCCGAGGGTTCGGCGTCGACGACGGCTCAGGTGGTGTCCCGGGAGTTCAGCGCCCGGACCGCCCCGGTCGCCGGGGCGGTGTCGCTCGGCGCGACGATGACGGTGGCGGTGCCGGAGGTCGCGACACCGCGGACCGTGGTGACGTCCGCGACCCCGGCGAAGGGGTCGCGGGTGTCCAGCGGACGAGTTCTCGCGGGCGTCTCCGGACGTCCGCTCATCGCCCTGGACCTGCAGCTGCCGCTGTACCGGGACCTGACCCCGGGGACGACGGGTCCCGACGTCCGGTCGTTGCAGCAGGCCCTCGTCGACCTCGGGCTGCTCCACGGCGCGGTCGACGGGGAGTACGGTCCGGCGACCTCAGGCGCGGTGACGGCGCTCTACACCCGCTCCGGGTACGACCCGCCGGCCGCAGTGCGGTACGCCGGGGTGGAGACCGCGGACGAGGTGTCGCCGCCGGAGGCCGCCGCCGATACCGACGAGACCGACGAGACCGACGAGACCGACGAGACCGAGGACGATGCAGACACCGCGCAGGCTCGGTCGCCTCAGGCCGAGGCGTCGGCGTCCGTCCGGACGGGGACGCCGCTGCCGTGGGCGGAGGTGGTGGACGTGCCCGCGAAGGGGGCGACGGTCCGCACCGCCAGCAAGGCAGGCCGCGTGCTGGAGCCGGGGAGCCCGCTGCTGACGTTGCGCACGGGCAGCGCGCACGTGACGGCGCGGGTCCCCGCCGCGGACAAGGCCCACTACCGCCGGGGCACGAAGGTCCTGGTCGACCTGCCGGGGACGGAGACCCGCCGGTTCGAGGCGTCGATCACCTCGCGGTCGCGCTTCCGGCCCGGGGACGGCGACGGCGCCCTGCCCGGCTACGACATCCGTGTCCCGCTGCCTGCCGCCGCGCTGGACGGCGTCCGGGACGGCACATCGGCGACCGTCGGCCCCGCGGCGGCGGAGGCGGCGGTCACCGCGCCGGCCGTGCCGCTCGCCGCGGTGCGCCAGGACGACGGCGGCACCTACGTCCTCACGCCCGCCGCGTCCGGCGACGTCCCGCGACGCGTGGACGTGACCCTCGGCCTCCAGCAGGACGGGTACCTCCAGGTCGACGCGGGTGAGGTGACGGTCGGGCAGACGCTGGTCGTCGGGGGCGACGCCGAGGCGCCGACCCGCGGGAGCGACGGGTGAGCACCGGCCCCTCCCTCCGGGTGCGCGGGCTGCGGAAGGTGTACCCGTCGGCTCCGCCGGTGGTCGCGCTGGACGGGGCCGACCTCGACGTCCATCCCGGCGAACGGCTGGCGGTGCTGGGACGCTCAGGGGCCGGGAAGTCCACGCTGCTCAACATCCTCGGCCTGCTCGACACCGCCACGGCCGGCGACTACGACCTGCTCGGCGTACCGGTCGCCGCTCTCTCGGGCCGTCGGCGCGACACCCTGCGCGCCGACGCGCTCGGCTTCGTGTTCCAGGCCAGCCACGTCCTCGGGCACCGCACCGTGGCCGAGAACGTGCTCCTCAAGCTCACCACCGCGCGGGTTCCCGCCGGACGGCGCCGCGACCTCGTCGACCGGGTCCTGCACACCGTCGGGCTGTCCGCCCGCGCGCACGCCCTCGGCGCCACGCTGTCCGGCGGGGAGAAACAACGGCTGGCCCTGGCACGCGCCGTCGTGACCGGGCCGCGCGTCGTCCTGGCCGACGAACCCACCGGCAACCTCGACGACGGCAACGCCGCCAACGTGCTCCACCTCCTCGACCGGCAGGCAGCCGCGGACGTCACCGTCGTCGTCATCACCCACGACCCGCGCACCGCGCGCTGGGCGGACCGCGTCGTCGAGCTCGCCGACGGGCGCCTCCACCGGGTCGAAGGGCGCCCATGAGGATCACCGACCTGGTCGCCGACGTCGTCGTCGACCACACCGCCCGGCGCACCCGCGTCCTGCTCATGCTCACCGCCATCGCCTTCGCCACGGGATCGCTCGTCACGGCCCTCGGCATCTCCACCACGGCCGCCCAGCAGATCGACGCCGACCTCGCGGCGGCCGCGACCGACACCCTCACCCTCACGCCGAACACCACGCCGTCCGACGAAGGCGCGCCCTCTGGCGACGGCCCGGACCCGACGACGACCTACTTCCCCGCCGGAGCGGCCGGGCAGGTCGAGGCGATCGACCTGGTCGACTCCGCCGGGCTCCGTCTCCCTGTCTCCACCGAGCGCGTCACGCGCCCGACCGGCGACAGCGACCCGGGGGCGGGCGCGTCGGACGGCGCGCCCGCCGAGCTCCGCGTCGTCGGCGCGACCAGCGGGTACCTGGCCACCCAGGACGTCGCGTCGAGCCGGGCCTGGATGCTCGACACCGCGGACTCCTCGCAGCAGCCCGGTGCGGGGCTGCGGGTCGCGTTCCTCGATACCTCGGCGGCGTCCGCGCTCGGCGTCCCGCCGGGGCTGTCCGACTACACCGGCTACCGCGTCGTGGTCGACGACGTGCCGCTGGAGGTCGTCGACGTCGTCCACGGCCCTGCGACCGCCGGGGCGGTCCTGGTGCCGTACCAGCTCGCCCTGCACCAGCTCGACGGGTCCGCGACCGACGCCCAGATGCTCGTCCGCACCCGCCCCGGCGCCGGGCCCGCCGTCGCGAGGGTGGTGCGCGAAGCCGTGCACCCCGACCGCCCGCAGCTCCTGAGCGTCTCGACCGCCGTGAGTCTCGAGTCCCTGCGCCAGGGCGTCGCCACCCAGCTCGACCGCTTCGCGGCGGCGATCGGCGCCGTCCTCCTCGTCCTGACCACCCTGCTGATCGCGAACTCCATGGTCACCGCCGTCGTGACCCGCACCCCCGAGATCGGGCTCCGGCGCGCCCTGGGCGCCTCCCGTGCCACGATCTCCGGGCTCTTCCTCGTGGACGGAGCCCTGTCAGGCGTCCTCGGCGGCCTCGCCGGTTCGGCGCTCGGCACCAGCGCGATCGTCGTCGTCGCCTGGCTCAACCGGTGGACGGCGATCATGACCTGGCACGACGCCGTCCTCGGCCCCGCCGTGGGCCTCGTCGTCGGGCTCACCGCCTCGGCCTATCCCGCCGTCCGGGCCGCCGCCGTCTCGCCGGCCGAGGCCGTCCGCGCGGAATGAGTCACGGCGTCGCCGGGTGCACCACCATCGCGGCGCCGCCGCCGCGGCGACGAGGCTCGGACACGGCGGTGAGCAGGCCGTCGTCGCCGATCTGGACGGCGGTGGCGGCACCGATCTCGGCGGCGGCCGTGAACAGGTCGCCCGAGGGCACCAGGGTGTGGCCGTACTCCTCCAGCGCGGGGCCGTACGCGGCGATGAACTCCGGTTCGGCGGTCACCGACGCGGTGTTGCGCTGGGCCGCGCGCGGGGCGGCGAGCGCCTCCCCGATCGGCATCCCACGGTCGAGATGGTTGGTGAGCGTCTGCAGCACGGTCGTGATGATGGTGGAGCCGCCGGGGGAACCGAGGGCGAGCACCGGCTCGCCGTCACGGAGCACGATGGTGGGTGCCATCGACGACCGGGGGCGCTTGCCCGGCTCGATGCGGTTGGGGTCGTCCGGCGCCCACACGGTGGAGAAGTCGGTGAGCTCGTTGTTGAGGAGGAAGCCGCGGCCCGGCACGAGCATGCCGGAGCCGCCGGTCTGCTCGATCGTCAGCGTGTACTCGACGACGTCGCCCCAGCGGTCCACGACGGTGAGGTTGGTGGTGGACACGTTCTCCGTGTCGGAGTCCGCGGGGGCCACAGTCTCCCCGCAGGTCGGCTGGTCGGCGTTGACGTCGCCGGGAGCCACCGGCTTCACGGCGGCCTTCTCGGGGTCGAGGAGGCAGGCGCGCTCGGCCGCGAAGTCGTCGGAGAGCAGGGTGTCGAGCGGGACGTCGACGAACGCGGGGTCGCCCACGTAGGCGCCGCGGTCGGCGAACGCGAGGGCGCTCGCCTCCAGGTAGTGGTGCAGGTAGGCGGCGTCGTCCATGCTCGCGAGGTCGAACGTCTCGAGGATGTTCAGCGCCTCCTCGACGGTGGACCCGCCGCTGGAGGACGGCGCCATGCCGTAGACGTCGTAGTCCCGGTAGTCGGAGACGGCCGGGTCCTGCACGATCGCCTCGTACCCGGCGAGGTCGTCGACGTCGAGGTAGCCGGGCGGCACCGGCAGGGTGGTCGCCGGGTCGGTGCGCGGGTGCTGCACGACGTCCGCCATCTCGGCCGCCAGCGGGCCCTCGTAGAACGCGTCGGTGCCGTGCTTCGCCAGCAGGTCGTAGGTGGCCGCGAGGTCGCGGTTGCGGAACACGCTGCCCACGGTGGGCGGCTCCCCGCCGGGCAGGTAGAGGGCGGCGGTGTCGGGGAACGCGGCGAAGCGGGTGGCGTTCGACGCCGTCTGGTCGTGGAACGTCTGGTCGACGACGAATCCGCGCCGGGCGAGCTGTGTCGCCGGCTTGAGCGCCTGCTTCAGCGAGTACGTGCCCCACTCGTCGAGCGCGGTGGCCCAGGTGGCGGGGGTGCCGGGCGTCCCCACGGACACGCCGCTGGTCACGAGCTGTGGCGTGAACGGGTACGGCTTGCCGGTGGCCGGGTCGATGAACGCGTCCGTCGGCATGTCCGCCGGGGCGGTCTCACGTCCGTCGATCGTCTGCACCTCGCCGGTGCTCGCGTCGTAGTGGACGAAGTACCCGCCGCCGCCGACCCCCGCGCTGTACGGCTCGGTGACGCCGAGCGCCGCCGCGGCCGCCACCGCGGCGTCGACCGCGTTGCCGCCCTTGCGCAGCACCTCCAGGCCGATGCGGCTCGCCTCCGGGTCGACGGTGCTGATCGCGCCGCCGTAGCCGACGGCGGTGGGCACCTTGACGTCGTCGCGCGGGTGCGCGCCCGCGGACGTGGCGCCGAGCGTGCCGACGACGGCGGTGCTCGCGGCCAGCGCCGCGGCCGTCAGGACGGCGGCGGCCCGGGTGCGGGTCGAAGGGCGGGCGGAACGGCGGTGGTCCACGGCTGCCTCCTGGGCGGTGGTGCGTTCCTCCCACAGTGACGGAGTTCGGCGCCGGGCGCCCGCCGAAGACGCCGGGCGGTCCCCAGGAGCGACCCCGCGGGGGGTCTACCTGCGGTGTTGCGCGCCGGCCGTGCGAGCCGCCACCGTTGTCGGATGACGACACCGGTCGAGGGGTTCGCGCTGCGCACCTCGGACGCCCAGGAGGCCGAGGCGGCGCTGAACGCCATCTTCCCGGGCGTGCAGCTGCGGGCACCGCAGGAGTCGTTCGAGTTCTCGATCCGCTCCGCGGCGGTCGCCCACGCCACCTGGACCGACCACACCCTGCCCATCGCGGGCGCCACGACGATGGACGAGCCGGGGCCGGTCATCGTGCTCCAGCTGCACGGCCGGATCCGGCTGGAGCACGCCGGGGCCGCGCACACCGAGGGGCCGGCGTTGATGGACGCGCCGGGTCCCGCGAGCGCGACCTGGCAGACGGCCCGCTCGAAGGGCTTCGCGCTGGACCGCGAGTACGTGCGGTCGGTGGCGACCCGCCTGACGGGGCGGAACCAGCCGGCCCACCTGTTCCACGCCGGCCGGCCGCAGGGACCGGCGGAGGCGCGCACCTGGAAGGCCGCGGCGGACTTCGCCGCGCAGTCGCTGACCAGGCACGCGGACGCGATGGCGACGCCGACGCTGCAGCGTTCGCTGGTGCACCACCTGGTGCTCACGCTGCTGCACACGTTCCCCAACGTCGCGCTGGACGACGTGCAGCGCGGGACCGACCGGGTGCTGCCCGCGGCGGTGCGGCGGGCCGTGGCGTTCATCGACGAGCACGCGCACGAACCGGTGACCGTGGACGACGTCGCCGCCGCGGCCCACGTGTCGAGCCGCGGGCTGCAGGCGGCGTTCCGCCGGTCCCTCGGCGTCACGCCGGGGCAGGTGCTGAGGCGGGCGCGCCTGGACGGTGCCCGCCGGGACCTCCTCGACGCCGACCCGGAGGTGGTCACCGTGGCAGCGGTGGCGCACCGGTGGGGCTACCTCCACCTGGGCAACTTCGCCGCGGTGTACCGGGACGCGTTCGGCGAGCTGCCGTCCCGCACCCTGCGGCGTTAGCGGATCCCGGTCAGCGCGTCCCGTGGGACGTCGCCCGAGGGATGCCGAGCACCGGACCGAGCTGCCGGTGGGCCTCGGCCCCGTCCCGGCGGGCGACCTCGACCACCAGCGCGGCGAGGTCGCGGAGCTTGACGTTGCGGACGTTCGACGCGGTGCGCAGCACGGCGAACGCCTCGTCGGACGTGAGGCCGTAGAGCAGCGCGAGCGCGCCCTTGGCCTGGTCGATCGTCTCCCGGCTCCGCGTCGCGGCCGCGACCTGCTGCGAGGCGTCCCGGCGGGCACGGTCGCCGACCTGGTCGGTCACGTCCGTGACGAAGCCGCAGAGCGCCTCGCGGGAGGGGTCGTCAGGCAGGTGCTCGACCTGCCCCATGAGGACGACCGTCCGCTCTCGCCCGCGGGCGTCCATGATGCGGTGCAGGCTGGCGAAGGGCGTGCGCGTGCGGCGTGCGCCGGCGAGGATGCGGCGGACGCGCTCGCGGTCCTCGGGGTGCTTGTGGGCCAGCACGAGGGCGGTCGTGGGGACGACGTCGCCCGGTTCGAAGCCGTGGATCCGGTACGTCTCGTCGGACCACCACCAGGTCTCGTCGGGCAGCACGCACCGGAACGACCCGGCGGGCTGGCGGTCCTCGATCTCCAGGGCGTGGTCGACGAGCGGGGAGTCGAGCGGCTCCTGGAGAGGTGGCCGCATCATGCTTCCCGGTGCGCTCTTCGGGGTGGTCCCCGGTGTGCCTTCTGTCGCCGCGCGGTCCGTGTCCATGGCACCTCCTGCAGGGGTCCTCTCGATGAGAGGTCCGTCGGCCGGACCGCTGCTCGATGCCGGCGGACCACCACACCACAGGCCGGTGCGCCGAGGGTGACGTGGTGCGGATCCGGGACCTTGTCGTGCGGGTCAGCGACATCGAGGGGAGCAAGCAGTATGACGAGAAGTTTCCGTAGCCGTTGACATCGTGAAAGTTGATGGCAACCTGGACGCGGGACGCTGCGACGGCGCACGTCCCGGCCCGACCAGCGGAGGTTCCGATGAGCCGAGCTCTGCCCCCAGCCCGACGCACCACGACCGTTCCCGCGGGGATCGGCATCCTCGTCGGCCTCGCGCTGGCCGTCCCGGCGGGCACCGCCGCCGCGGCCCCCGACCCTGACCAGGACCTGCCGGTCGCCACCGCCGACCTCGCGCCCGCCACGGCCCTCGCGCCGAGCGACGACGTCGCCGACCTGCCGCTCGACGACGGCGGCGCGGCCATCGTCACCGAGCGGACGGAACGGCTGGTCGCGCCCGGCCTCGAGCTCACCCAGTTCGGCCGGGTCTCCGCCGCGGGCTGGCTGAGCGGCGAGGTGCTCGTCGCCCACCTCGGGCAGAAGGGCGGGCCCCGGTTCGGCTACCTCGGCCCGGACGCCGTCGCCGGCAACGCGACCGTGAGCGACATGGCCGCCGACCGTGGCGCCGTCGCGGCGGTCAACGGCGACTTCTTCGACATCAACAACTCGGGGGCCGCGCTCGGCACGGCGGTCGACGACGGCACGCTGCTCAAGTCCGCGACCCCCGGCCGCGAGAAGGTTCTCACCGTCGACGCGTCCGGCGTCGCGCGGCTCGCGGAGCTGTTCCTCGAGGGCACCGTCTCGTTCGGGTCGGGCGACGGGGCGCGCGAGCTGCCCGTCGCGGGCCTCAACGTCACCGGGGTCCCGGCCGGCGGCGTCGCCGTCTACGACACCGCCTGGGGCGACGTCGCGCGCACCCGCCCGCTCGGCGCAGGGGAGCAGGGGGTCGAGGTGCAGGTCCGGAC
The DNA here is from genome assembly GCF_053615895.1 of Isoptericola sp. NPDC055881. NCBI lineage: Bacteria > Bacillati > Actinomycetota > Actinomycetes > Micrococcales > Promicromonosporaceae > Isoptericola > Isoptericola sp. NPDC055881. Next base: position 16,066 of record NZ_JBSHCR010000007.1, on the reverse strand, counting down.
GTCTCCCGACAGCCCCGACGGCACCACGGGCACCGTCCTCTCCGTCGGCACGCCCGGCGCGGGCCGGCTGCCCGCGGGGGTGCGGGCCGTCGTCGCCCGTCCGGGTGCCGCGGCCGACGCGCTCGCGGCGCTCGCGCCCGGCGCCACGGTGACGCTCGCGTACGGCCTGCGCGACGACCTCGGCGAGATCCGCACCGCCATCGGGGGCGACCCGGACGACTGGCTGCTCGAGGACGGCGAGGTCACGTCGTCCACCAGCGACTTCGCGACGCTGCGCCACCCGCGCACCGCGGTGGGCCTCAGCGCGGACGGCGCGACCGCCTACCTCGTCGTCGTCGACGGCCGGCAGGCGCAGAGCATCGGCGCCTCCCTGCCGGAGCTCGGACGGTTCCTCGCCCAGCTCGGCGCTGACGACGCGATCAACCTCGACGGCGGCGGCTCGACGACGATGGTCGCGCGGCTGCCCGGTGACACGGGCACGAGCGTGCTGAACAGCCCGTCCGACGGCGCCGAGCGCCTGGACGCCAACGGCCTCGGCCTGTTCACCCCGCAGGGCTCGGGCGAGGTGCACGCGTTCGACGTCCGCGCCGCCGTCCCCACGGGCGACGCCCCCGCCACCGACGCGCTGCGCGTCTTCCCCGGCCTGCACCGCACGCTGACCGCCGCGGGCTACGACGAGACGCGTGCCGCCGTCGACACCCTGCCCGACGGCTGGACCAGCAACGACGCCGCAGTGGCGACCGTCGCGCGCGCCGCCGACGGCGCAGGCGTCGTCACCGGCGTCGCGCCCGGACGGGCGACCGTCCGTGCCGCGGCCCCCGCGGCCGACGGCGTCGCGACGGGCTCCGCCGACCTCACCGTCCTCGGCGAGCCCGTGCGGCTCACCGTCCCCGACCCCGTGGTCACGCTGCCCGACGCGGACGCGACCGCGTCCCTCACCGTCGTCGGGCACGACGCCGACGGCTACTCCGCCCCGGTCGAGGCGCGGGACGTCGAGGTCACCGGCGGTGACGGCGTCGCGGCGCTGGAGCCTGCGGCCGACGGGTCGTTCACCGTCCGCGCCCTGCGCCCTTCCGGAGCCGCGAGCTTCACGCTCGCCGTCGGGGACGAGGAGGTCCGCGTCGCCGTGGCGGTGTCGCTGGAGGACGTCGTGGTGGCCGACCTCGCGGACGCCGCCCGGTGGACGTCGGCGAACGACCGGGCCCCCGGCGGGTCCGTGACGCCGGCCGACGGGCACGACGGCGCCGCGGGGCTGCGCCTCACCTACGACTTCACGCAGTCCACCGCGACGCGTGGCCAGTACGCCGTCGCACCGGACGGGGGGATCGTCGTCGCGGGACAGCCCCGCAAGATCACGATGTGGGTGGACGGCGACGAGCAGGGAGCCTGGCTGCGCCTGCAGGTGCGCCAGGGCGACGGCGTCGTCACGAACCTCGACGGCCCGACGGTGTCCTGGAAGGGCTGGCGCCAGGTCGAGCTCACCGTGCCCGAGGGTGTGGCCTACCCGCTCACGGTGCAGCGGGTGCGCTTCCTCGAGACGCGGGCCGCGGCGCAGTACCAGGGTGCGGTCACGATCTCGGACGTGCGGGCGCAGGTGCCGCCGGACGTCGACGCGCCGCAGGCCGAGCGGGTCGAGGACCCGGTGGTCGTCGCGGAGGACGCGACGGACGACGCGCCCCTGCGCGTGGCGGTCCTGTCCGACGCGCAGTTCGTCGCCCGGGACCCCGGGTCCGGCGCGGTGCAGGGCGCGAAGCAGGCGCTGGCGGAGATCGTCGCCGAGCACCCGGACCTCCTGGTCATCAACGGCGACCTGGTGGACGAGGCGTCGCCCGCCGACTTCGACCTGGCCCGCCAGATCCTCGACGAGGGCCTCGCCGACGCCGACTTCCCCTGGTACTACCTGCCGGGCAACCACGAGGTGATGGGCGGGTCCATCCAGAACTTCGAGGACGAGTTCGGCGAGCGCACCCACGTCGTCGACGTCCCCGACCCGCGCGACCCGGCGGGCGGCACCACCCGCCTGGTCATGCTGGACTCGTCCAGCGGCCGCCTCGGCAGCGACTTCGCGCAGCTGCGCACGCTGCGGGACGCGCTCGACGACGCGGCGTCCGACGACGCCGTGACCGGTGTCGTGACCCTCTTCCACCACCCGCTCGACGACCCGCTGCCCACGAAGGCCAGCCAGCTCGTCGACCGCGTCGAGGCGCGGACGCTGCGCGCCTGGTTCGAGGACTTCCGCGAGTCGTCGGGCAAGCAGATCGCGTCCGTCGGCTCGCACGTGGGCGTCTTCCACGCGGGCACCGAGGACGGGATCCCGTACGTGGTCAACGGCAACTCGGGCAAGAGCCCGGCGAGCACCCCTGCCGACGGCGGGTTCACCGGCTGGTCGATGATCGGCGTCGACCCGGCGGCCGAGGGCACCGGGGACGGCGGCTGGTTCTCCTGGGAGGTCAACGCCCGCGCCGCGAGCGTCGCGGTGAGCGGCCCCGAGGAGCTCGCGGTCGGCACGTCCGGCCAGGTCAGCGCCCTGCTCACGCAGGACGGCACCCGGGAGGTGCCGGTCGCCTGGCCGGTCTCGTCCCGCTGGGCCGGCCAGCACGTGTTCGTCGGGAGCGTCGCCGACGCGCCGCGAGGCACCGTGCTCGCCCTCGACCCGCGCACGCACGTGGCGACCGCCGTCGCCCCCGGCCGCGCGACCGTCGAGGTCGAGGTGAACGGCACGGTCGGCACGCTCGAGGTGCTCGTGCCCGCCGGGGCGCCCGGACAGGCACGGATCAGCGACGACAACGGCTGGGACACCGGCCTGCAGGACGGCGACTACCGCGTCCTCGTCGACCTGTGGTGGGGCGAGAACGCCACCAGCCTGCGGCTGTACGAGGACGGCACGCTGATCCACACGGAGAAGCTCACGCACGGCGGCACCGCCGCCCAGCGGGTCGCCGTCCCCGTGACGGGCAAGCGGAACGGCACCTACGAGTACACGTGCGAGCTGGTCAACGCCGCGGGCACCACCCCGTGCGCGGGCAGCCACGCCGTGCGGGTCACCGACGCCAACCCGGGCACGCCCACCCTGTCGCACGACAACACCGACGGGGACGGCGACTACGCCGTCACCATGCACAAGTGGTGGGGCACGCAGGCCACCGGCTACGCGCTGTACGAGGACGGCGTCGAGGTGGACCGGCAGGACCTGGTGCCCGGGACCGGGGGAGCCGCACAGTCCGCGACCACCGTCCTCACCGACCGGGCGCCCGGAACCCACCGGTACGTCGCGGTGCTCACCAACGCCGCGGGCGAGACGCGCAGCAAGGAGCTGTCGGTGCGCGTGCGGCGCTGACCCTCGGGGTGACCCACCGGTCGCCGTCCGCCGCGGGCGTTCGCCCCGGCCCCGGCGGGCGGCATATCCTCGGACCATGAGCGACTTCCAGGTCAACCCCCGCGTCAAGTCCGAGCCCTCCGGCGCCCTCTTCGGCCGCGTCCTCGTGGCGTTCGTGCTCTTCGCCGGGGGCCTGGTGCTCCTCGGCACCGGCGCGTCGGGCGGCAACCCGACCCTGGACCCCTACCTCTTCGTGGCCGGCATCCTCGCCGTCGCGCTGTCCTTCGGCCTGCCGATGATCGGCGCGCACGAGCGGGGCTGACCCGCACCACCCGGGACGCGGTCCCTGGCACGAACGACGACAGCCCGTCCCGCCCGAAGGGGGGACGGGCTGTCGTGCACTCAGCCGGCCTGGACGGGGAGGCGCAGGGACGACGCGTGCTCGCCCCCGGTGTGGATGACGTGCCGGCCCTTGTTGACGGCTGACGTGTACTCCCGGTTGCCGGGCATCATCGTGCCGAGCAGGCTGCGCCCGCTGATGACGAGGCGCAGCTGCTCGCCGGGGCGGAAGACGAGGCCGACGGGGAGCAGGTCGATCTCGACGTCGACGATCTCGCCGGGGGAGAGCTTCGCGACGCGGTCGAAGGTGTGGACGGGGACGTCGTCGGTGGTCCGGTCCTCGTCGAGCTGGCGCAGGGAGACGCGCAGGCGCCCGTCGGAGCCCTGGTAGCGCAGGATCGAGGCGCCGCGCTCGGTGACGTCCTGGATCATCGCGCCCTGGTTCGGCACGGTGAACTCCTGCAGGGGTGTGCCCTGGGCGTCGAGCTTCTGCACGAGGACGAAGAGGTCCATGTCGTCGGAACCCTCGGCCTCGACCCACAGGTGGGCCTTCGGGTACCCGACGAGCACCGTCTCGTCCTCGAACCGGGTCACGAAGGACAGGACGTCAGGGTTGCCCGCGACGGCGTAGCCGGCGCTCGCCTCGGCGTCGGGCGCCGTCGTGGACAGGGAGCGGGTGCGGGCGTCGAGGTAGTACGTGGTGGGGCTGACGTCCGCGGGCGGGAACTGGTCGGCGGGGACGCCCGCCCGGTCGCCGCCGGTGAGGTCGAGCACGGAGTAGCGCACGCGGGGGGTGGTCTCCCAGCCGTTGTCGACCCCCTTGAGGACGTGGTCGAAGAACCGGCGCAGGTCCTCGACGTTGGCCTCGTCGTAGTAGTCGGGCCATTCCTGGCTGTGGTGGATGCGCAGCCACTTGTCGGTCGAGGCCATGCGGCGCCAGGCGCGGAACGTGCCGGCGGTGTGCAGGGTGTTGGAGTAGCTGGCCACGACGTAGGCGGGCACGGTGATCTTGTCGAAGTCGGGGATCTTGTCCTGCCACAGCTCGTCCATCAGGGGGTGCTGGGCGGCCTCGGTCAGGAGGTCCTCGCGGCGGCCCTTGCCCCAGTAGCTGTTGTCCTGGAGCTGCTCGGCGAAGCCGGTGTCGGGCATGCCGCCGCGCAGGACGAGGTCGCGGTAGACGTCGCTGACGCCCTCCCAGGGGTTGATCGCGGCCAGGTGCGGGGGCTGCTCGGCGGCGGCGAACCACTGCGAGACGGCGAGGTAGGAGGTGCCGCTCATCGCGACCTTGCCGGTGCACCAGTCCTGGGCGGCGAGCCACTCGATCAGGTCGTAGGCGTCGCGGCCCTCCTGTCGGTCCCAGATCACGCTGTCGCCCTCGGACTCCGCGACTCCCCGGATGTCGGGGTTGCAGACCGCGTAGCCACGCGCGCACCAGTACGCCGGGTCCGGGCCCTCGAACTTCTCCAGCCCGGACACGACCGAGTTGTCCAGGCCGACCATCCCGAAGATGCCCATGACGCTCGCGGACGTGCCCTGGCCCTTGCCGTACGGGCTGAACGCCATGATGACCGGCACCTGCTCGGTCCCGGCGGGACGGAAGACGTCCACGTGGACGGTCACGCCGTCGCGCAGGGTGACCGGGACGTCCTTGTCGAGCACGACGTCGACCGGCAGCGGCTTGAACGGCGGCGCGACCTGAAAGCCGGCCTCCAGGGTCCGGGTGCCGGGCTCGAAGCCGGACAGGATCCCGTACCGGGGGCCGGGCTCCAGCGGCTGGGACGGCACGTACACCTTCTGGTCAACGCTCATCGTGAGCTCCTCACCTCAGTTCGCCCGTGGTCGGGCTCTGCCAACGCCTTCGACGTTAGGCCTGTCCCGCGAGAAACTCAACACGCGTTGAGAAAGTGTGACCGACGAGGTAGTTTCGGGGCATGGTCACCACGCCGAGCACCACGCCGAGCACCAGGACGAGCCCTGCGCCCGCCGCCCGCCGCGGCCGCCGGCCGGGGGCGAGCACGACCCGGCAGGCGATCCTCGACGCGGCCCGCGCCCGCTTCGCCGCCGACGGGTACACCGGCACGACGATCCGCCGGGTGGCGGCCGACGCCGGGGTCGACGCGTCGCTGGTCATGCAGTTCTTCCGGTCCAAGGACGAGCTGTTCGCCGCGGTGATGGCCGTGCCGCCGGAGGCGCTCACCCGCTTCAGCGCCGCGTTCGAGGGTGCCGACGACGGCCTGGGCGAACGCGTGGTGCGGGCCTTCCTCGAGATCTGGGAGGAGGACGCCCGGAGCGCTGAGCCGCTCATGGCCATGTTCCGCGGTGCGATCGTCAACGACCTGGCGAACGCCCAGCTGCGGGACTTCCTCCAGGAGCGCCTGCTCGTCGACGCCGTCGCGTCGCGGGACGTCGACGACGTGACGCTGCGCGCGGGGCTCGTGTCGTCGATGCTCGTGGGCCTCGTCGTGGGGCGCGGCGTGGTCGGCGTCCCCACGCTCGCGGCCGCGGACCGTGAGACGCTGATCGCGCTCGTCGGGCCCGCCGTGCACGGTGTGCTCGTGCCGGCAGGCGGGCAGGAGCCCGGGAACGAGCGAGGAGCGGACCGATGACGGCGACCGACAGCCGGATCTACGTCGACGGCCACCTCGCCGCGTCCCCGCCCGACCTGCCGAGCGCCGCCGACGAGCTGGCACGCTCCGGCGGCGTCGCCTGGATCGGTCTCACCGACCCGGGCGAGGCCGAGCTTGAGACCGCCGCGGGCCGGTTCGGGCTGCACGAGCTGGCCGTGGAGGACGCGCACAAGGGGCACCAGCGGGCCAAGCTCGAACGGTACGGCGACACCGTCTTCGTGGTGATCCGCCCGGCCTGGTACGACGACCGGGCCGAACGCGTCGACATCGGCGAGGTGCACCTGTTCGTCGGGCGCGAGTTCGTCATCACCGTGCGCCACGGCGACCGGCAGGACCTGTCCGCGGCCCGCGACGCGCTGGAGGCCGACCCCCAGTTCCTCGGCACCGGCCCGGAGGCGATGCTCACGGCGTTCCTCGACGTCATCGTCGACGGCTACGCGCCCGTCGTCGCCGGCCTGGTGAACGACGTCGACGAGGTCGAGGACAGCCTGTTCGGGGCGGGCAACACCGACCCGGCGTTGTCGAAGCGGATCTACAAGCTGTTGTCGCAGGTGATCGCGCTCCAGCGCGCGGTGGCGCCGCTGCCCGACATGGTGCGCGGGCTGCTGCGCGGCGCCGGGCGGTACGGCACGGACGACGAGGTGCAGAACCGGTTGCGCAACGTGCTGGACCACACCATCCGGGTCGCCGAACGGGTCGACGGGATCAGGTCGGTCCTCGAGAACGCCCTGACGGTGCACTCCACCCTCGTGACGACGGAGCAGAACGAGGCCATGCGGCGCATGTCCAGCGCCAGCCTCGCCCAGGGCGAGGCCAGCCGGCAGCTCGCCCAGGAGACCATCGAGCAGGGTGAGCAGGTCAAGAAGATCTCGTCCTGGGCGGCGATCCTGTTCACCCCGACCCTCGTCGCGGGCGTGTACGGCATGAACTTCGACCACATGCCCGAGCTGCACTGGACCTGGGGCTACCCGTTCGCCGTCGCGCTCATGGTCGCCTTCGGGTTCGGGCTCTGGCGCGTCTTCAAGTGGCGCCGCTGGCTGTGAGACCCGCGCTCGTCGGGGACGGCCGCGCGACGGCTGCCGCCGGTCGCAGCCCGGGCCCGGTACCCCGGGCCCGGGCGTAGGCGTCAGGCGGTGCGGCGCACCTCGTCGACGAACCGGCGCACGTGGGCGCGCACGGCGTCGACGCGTCGCTCGACGATGGCGGCGCGCACGCCGTCGTCGTCGGACCCCGCCTCCGCGAGGGTGGGCCGGCGCCGCGCGTTGCGGGAGCAGCGGAAGTCGCTGCAGACGAGCGTGCCGATGGTGTCGCCCTTGCGGCCGGCGGCCCCGCCGCGCTTGGCGACGTAGAGCTGGACGTCGCGGGTCTCGACGACGTCCTCGCACCACGCGCACATGGCGGCGCGGCGCGGGCCGGTGCGCTCGCTGGCGCGCAGGAGGACGCCGACGGGGGCGTCGTCGACCCAGGTGACGACGTACGCCGCCAGGGGCTGCTTGCGGTCGCGCCAGCCGAGGTAGTCGAGGCGGTCCCAGGCGACCTCCGCCAGGTCAGGGGCGAGGAGGCGCTGCCGTTCGCTGCGCGTGGCGTTGACGAGGCTGTCGCGGAGCTGCTGCTCGGTCAGGGGGTTCATGAGGATTCGGCTTTCGGTGAGCGGGGGTGGGCAGGGCGAAGCCCCGCACCGCCCGGCCTGCTCGAACCGATCAGCCTGAAGAACGAGCCTGAACGATCAGCGGGGGGCGGTGCCGGGGCAGGCGGGACTGCCCGAGCAGGCCTGGTGGCCCACCCCGCTCCCTGCGACGCCCGGCATCGCTCGCTCCTCGCTCGTAAAAGATGTGGTCCGCTCGCGCTCGACGGCGCGACCGGCCCTTCCATGGTGCCACGCGGCCGTCGCCCGGGTCGACGAGAATTCCGTCACTCCGCCCCGCCCCCGTCGCCGAACAGGTGGTTACACACCTTCTGAACGCTCAGAAGGTGAGTAACCACCTGTTCGGCAGCCGGCGTGGCGGGGCGGCCGGCGTGGCGGGGCGGGAGGACGGGAGCGAGCGCGTCAGAGGGTGGCGCGGACCTCGCGGGCGGCGGCGACGAGGTGGGCGAGCGCGGGCTCGACCTCCGGGTACCGGCGGGTCTTGAGCCCGCAGTCCGGGTTGACCCACACCAGCGCCGGGTCGATCGCCTTCACCGCGAGCCGGAGCAGCTCCGTGACCTCCTCGGACGACGGGACGCGCGGGGAGTGGATGTCGTAGACCCCCGGCCCGATGCCGCGGGAGTAGCCGGCGTCGGCCAGCTCCGGCACGATCTCCATGCGCGAGCGCGCGGCCTCCACCGACGTCACGTCGGCGTCGAGCCCGTCGATCGCGCCGATGACCTCGCCGAACTCCGAGTAGCACAGGTGGGTGTGGACCTGCGTCGCGACGTCCACCCCGGACGTCGCGAGCCGGAAGGACCCGACCGACCAGCGCAGGTACTCCTCCTGGTCCGCGCGCCGCAGGGGGAGGAGCTCGCGCAGCGCGGGCTCGTCGACCTGGACGATGCCGATCCCGGCGGCCTCCAGGTCCGCGATCTCGTCGCGCAGGGCGAGGCCCACCTGGTTCGCGGTGTCGCCGAGGGGCAGGTCGTCGCGCACGAACGACCACGCGAGGATCGTGACCGGGCCGGTGAGCATGCCCTTGACCGGCTTCTGCGTGAGCGACGCCGTGTACGCGGACCACTCGACCGTGATCGGCGCCGGGCGCTGCACGTCGCCCCACAGGATCGGCGGCCGCACGCAGCGCGAGCCGTACGACTGCACCCACCCGTTCGCCGTCACCGCGAAGCCGTCGAGCTGCTCGGCGAAGTACTGCACCATGTCGTTGCGCTCGGGCTCGCCGTGCACCAGGACGTCGAGGCCCAGGTCCTCCTGGAGCCGCACGACGCGCCCGATCTCCTCGCGCATCGCGGCGGAGTAGTCGGCGTCGGAGAGCTCGCCCTGGGTCCACGCGGCGCGGGCCTTGCGGATCTCCGGGGTCTGCGGGAACGAGCCGATCGTCGTCGTCGGCAGCGGCGGGAGGTTCAGCCGCGCGGCCTGGGCGGCCGCGCGCTCGGCGTACGGGCCGCGGGCGAAGTCGGCGTCGGTCAGCGCCGCGGCCCGGTCGCGCACCGCCGGCACGACGACGCCCGCCGCGGTCGCGCGCGAGGCCACGGCCTCGGACGACGCCGCGAGCTCGTCCGCCACGGCGTCCCGCCCGAGGTCGACGGCGCGAGCCAGGGTCGCGACCTCGCCCACCTTCTGGTCGGCGAACGCCAGCCAGTCGCGCAGCCGCGGGTCGAGCGTGGTGCCCGTGCGCGCGCCGTCGTCGAACACCTCGTCCTCGACGTCGTGCGGGACGTGCAGCAGCGACGTGGACGTGCCGACGGCGAGCGCCCCGGCGCCGAGGTCGCGCAGCGCGTCGACGACGTCGAGCCGGGCGGCCAGGTCGGCACGCCAGACGTTGTGCCCGTCGACGACGCCCGCGACCAGCGTCTTGTCCCCGAGCCCCGGCACCGTGCCGTCGAGGGTGCCGGCGGGCACGGTGCCCTTGACCAGGTCGATCGCGATCGCGTCGACGTCGGTGGCGGCGAGGAGCGCGAGACCGTCGTCGCCGAGGCCGCCGAACGGCGCGGTCACGAGGATCGCGGGCCGCAAGCCCACGGTGTCCTCAGAGGCAGTGTCGTCGTTGCCCTTCGTGAGGTCCGTCGCCAGCGCCCGGTACGCGGAGGCGACCGCGGCGTGCAGGCGCTCGGCCGGGACGTCGAGGGAGTCGGTGACCAGCGCCGGCTCGTCGAGCTGCACCCACGGCGCCCCGACGGCGGCGAGCGCGCGCAGCAGCTCCGCGTACGCGGCGACGACGTCGTCGAGCCGGTCGAGCGGGTGGAAGCCGTCGCCCGCCTCGTCGGCCGCCTTCGACAGCGCGAGGAAGGTCACCGGGCCCACGAGCACGGGGCGGGTCGTGACGCCGGCCTCCTTGGCCTCGGCGTACTCGCGCACGACGCGGTGGTCGGCGAACGAGATCGGCGTCGTCTCGCTGATCTCGGGGACGAGGTAGTGGTAGTTGGTGTCGAACCACTTCGTCATCTCGAGCGGCGCGTCCTCGCCGCGCCCGCGGGCCACGGTGAAGTAGCCGTCGAGCTCGAGCGAGCCGTCCTCGTCGTCGAGCAGGTCGCGGAACCGCTCGGGGACGGCGCCCAGCAGCGCGACGACGTCGAGCACCTGGTCGTAGTAGGAGAACGCGCCCGGGACGGAGCCGTCGTCGGGGTTCAGCCCGAGGGACGTCAGCCGGCGGGCGGTCTCCCGGCGCAGCGCACCGGCCGTGACCTCCAGGTCGACGGCGTCGGTGCGGCCGGCCCAGAACGACTCGACGGCCTTCTTGAGCTCGCGGCGGCGCCCGATGCGCGGGTAGCCGAGGATCGTGCCGCCGGGGAAGGCTGCGGGTGCGGGGCTTGTCGGTGTGGTGGACATGAGCACTCCAGAGGTCGGGCGCCCGTCAGACGGCGGGAGCCTGGGTCGGGATGCTCGGTACCCACGGCCTTCTGGCCAGGTCCGCGCCGTCCGACGGGTCGTCGGCCGACGCCGGTCCGCCGAGGTGCACACCCTCGAGCAGGTCCAGAGCGGGTCGGTACTTGTTGAACGTGTACACGTGGATGCCGGGGGCGCCCGCGTCGAGCACGCGCTGCGCGAGCTCCACGGCGCGCGCCGTCCCGTAGGCGTGCTGCGCCTCCGGGTCCGGCAGGGCGTCGAGCGCGTCCAGCAGGTGCCGGGGCGCGCGGACGCCGGTGAGCTCCTCGACGCGACGGAGCCGGTGGGGCTCGGTCGTGGGCAGCTGCCCGGCGAGGATGGGGATCGTCACGCCGGCCGCGCGGGCCTCGGCGACGAAGTCGGTGTACGAGTCGGCCTCGTAGAACAGCTGCGTGATGGCGAAGCCCGCCCCCGCCTGCTGCTTCTCCAGCAGCCGCTGGACCTCCTGCGCCCGGGTGGTGCCGGCCTGCCTGTTGCCGTCGACGAACGTCGCGACGGCGATCGTCAGGGGGCGGGTGGCGCCGCGGAGGGCGGTGCCCGGGTCGTGCGCGCAGCGGCGCGCCTCCACTTCGCGCAGCAGGTGCACGAGCTCGATCGACGACTCCACGCCGTCGGACGGCGGTGCCCAGTCGGGCTGGTCCTTGGGCGGGTCGCCGCGCAGCGCGAGGAAGGCGCGCGTGCCGGCGGCGAGGAAGTCGTCGATGACGGCGGAGACGTCCTCCCGGGACGCGCCCACGCAGGTCAGGTGCGCCACGGGCAGGACGGGCGTGCCCTCCAGCAGCCGGGCGACGACCTGCCGCGCCGTCGCCCGGTCACCGCCGCCCGCGCCGTACGTCACGGACACGAAGTCCGGGCGCGCGGCCACGAGCCGGCGCGCCGTCTCCCAGAACTTCGGGGCGGCGTCCGGCCGGCGCGGCGGCATGAGCTCGAACGAGACCGTCGGGCGTGCGGGCAGCACCGGGGTGGGCGGAAGGGATGCCTCTGCGACCATGCGTCACTCCATCGATCCTGGCGTGAGCACCTTCGTCCTCGGGAGGCTTCCGTCGGAGAACGGGTTGCTGCGGCGTCGTCGAGCCAGGACTCTCGGCCGCTCTGGATGGCTGGACCTCGATCGTACGCACCATCCGCGATGCGGTCGAGATTTCGCCCGCCTGATGAGACAACCGGGGGACGACGCCGCTGGTCAGGGCACCAGCACGACCTTCCCGCCCGGGTGGCCGGACTCGACGAGCGCGTGCGCACGGGCCGCGTCGGCCAGCGGGAGGACCGCGCCGACGGTGGTGGTGAGGTCGCCGCGGGCGAGGGCGTCGACCGCCTGCGCGAGCTCGTCGGCGTCCCGCTCGGAGCGGTAGCTGGCCGTCACGCCCAGGTCGGCCGCGGCGTCGTCGGCGATGGTGACGATCCGGTCCGTGCCGCCGCGCAGGGCGATCGAGTCGGGCAGGACGCCCGCGCCGGTGGTGTCGAGGACGGCGTCCACGCCGTCGGGCGCGAGGGCGCGGACGCGTTCGACCAGCCCGGCGCCGTAGGTGGTCGCCGTCGCCCCGAGGGCGGCGACGCGGTCCTGGTTCCGCGCCGACGCCGTCCCGATCACCCTGGCGCCGCGGCGCACCGCGAGCTGGGTGGCCAGCGCGCCCACCGCGCCGGACGCCCCGTGCACGAGCAGGGTCTCGCCGGCGCGCAGGTCCAGCAGGCGCAGCACGCGCGTCGCCGTCTCCGCCGCGACGGGGAGCGTGACGGCGTCGGTCACGGCGAGGCCGTCGGGGACACGGGCGAAGACCTTCGTGAGCGCGAGTTCCGCGTACCCGCCGCCGACGGCGAACCCCACCACACGGTCGCCGGGCGCGACGCCCGTCACGCCGTCACCGAGCGCGTCCACCACGCCCGCCACCTCCAGGCCGGGCACGACCGGGGTCGCGGGCTCGGGGGCGCCGGTCACTCCGGCGCGGGACTTCACGTCCCAGCCGTTGACGGCGGCCGCCTCGACACGCACGCGCACCTGGCCGGGCCCGGCTTGCGGGTCGGGGACGTCGGCGAGGTGCAGCACCTCGGGGTCGCCGTGGGACTCGTAGACGATCGCGCGCACGCGGTCATCCTGGCGCAGGCGCCGCCGCCCTGCCCGCGCGGACCAGCGGAGGCGCGGCGGTGTCGCGGCACGACGGGATCACGGGGTGGCGAGTTCGGCAGCGTCCAGGACGTCGCCAGAGGCGCTCATGAGCCACTCGGTGGCGAACAGGACCTTCAGGTACTGGATGACGACATTCGTCGCGGGGCTGTGTTCAGCCGATGGCCGGCCGGCTCGGCAACGTCCGATTCGCCCGACGACCGCGGTACGACGTAGTCAGCCCTCTGGGGCGCGGGCGGCGAACACCCAGACGGTCGTGTCGTGCGGCGTCATGGTTGGCGCGGACTGTGTCTCGAAGCGCGTGGTGACCCGCACCCGCTCCCCGAGGAGGAATTGGAGCTCCTGGGCGATCTCGTCGACATCGACACCGGAGTCCTCGGTCCTCTCGCGCACCTGGCAGACGACGGCGACGTCGAGGCCGTCGACGGCGACGCCCAGCGCCAGCGCGTCGCGCGGGACGAGGCTGAGCGAAGCCTGCGTCAGCTGGGCGACGACGTAGTTCTCCCAAAGGGGCGCGTCGCCGAGGTACTCGGGGGTCGGCAGGGTCATGAGGCTGTCCGCTGGACGCTCCGTACGCCCGTCACCCGGCGGCCGTGTTCTCCCAGGTACTGAACCCGACGACCGGTGTGTCGGGCCTCCACCAGCCTTCGTGGGTCGCTGCGGATGCGGCCTGCGGGCTGGCGAGGATCAGCAGGTCCGGTACGGCCGGGACGACGCCGGGAGACGCCACGAACGAGTCCCAGTCGACGTCGGCCGTCGTGCCCCGGCGGTCGACGACGAGACCCAGGGCGTCGGCGCTGGACGTCTGGATCACCTCCTGCGCCGCACGTGAGACCGCGTCGACGTCGTCGGAATCCAGTCCGTCCAGGTAGCAGGTCACGCCGACGAAACCCCGGCTGCCGTCGTCGCCGTACCGGTGTCGTCGGACCGTGACGATCATGTCGTCGGACCCGGACATCCATGTCTGGAAGGTCCGGTCGGCGTCGTCGGCGAGAAGCCCGGAGAGCTGGTCACGGTCGACGAGGTGACGGTCGCCTTCCAGGTCGAGCACGGCGACCAACCCGTCGGTGCCCGGCGCCGTCAGTCGAGCGCCCGACCCCGTGACCCAGTCAGTGATCCACGCGCCGCGGACGGCGGAGACGTAGAGCGTGAGGAAACCGTCTGACATCTGCTACTCCTTGGGGAACGTGAACACGTTGTCGACGCCCAGCTTTCGACCCGCCTGATCGATCGCGCTCGTGGGAGTGCCGTCTTCGAGGTAGTACATGGCGCGGACGCCGTCCCGATCCGCCGCCGCCTTGCTCACATTCAGTGCGTGGCCGAACTTGGCTGGGTCCTTGGCCTTGGCAGGCCCCCGACGAAGATGTACTCACCGTTGGGCCCGATGACGTCGAGCCCGGTCGACCCGACACCGTCGACCTTGATCTTGATGTCCTGCCCATCGGGGCCCTTGGCGACCTTGCCACCGACGATCTTGGCGACGCGCTCCTCGCGCGCGAGACCCACCGAGTTGGCCGCCTTGCCGTGCCCCGCGGCATTGTGGACCAGGACGGGCAGGTCGCCGGCCAGGACGTAGTAGTTGTGGTGCGTGGCGACGTGGAAGTTGTAGACCGTGACCGGGCCGTCGGGGTCGTGCTCGTCGCGGTGCTCGATGTCGATCCGATCCAGCTTCACGGTCCCCGTGCCGCAGCATGATCACCGCAACGGAGCGGGCCGCCATCGTCTCGATGTGTTCCGTGCCCGTTGCTCCGGCATCTGGTCCGCGCGTCACGTCAAAGCTGAGCAATCACGACCCGGTCGAGCTCGCGAACGTCACGACGCAGCGCGGAACTCGCTGAGCCAGGTCCGAAAGTCCGCGGTCCCATGCAGACGCGTCCCGGGACCCGACAACAGGTCCGCCCCGGAGAGCCTGTCCAGGGCGTCCATCACGACGTCGTCCACATCATCGTCATCGTCCATCGCCCGCAGCGTGGCCATGGCCCAGTCGGCCGCCTCATCCGGGTCGAGCGAGCCATTGGCCAGCGCGCTCAGCTTGGAATCGATCGTGGATCGGTCAGTGGCTTCCATGCTCAGAACACTCCCGTGAAGTTTCCGGCGGCGTCAAAGAGGTAGTGGACCTTCGTGCCCCCGGTGACGCTCACGTCCGGGCGTACGATCCTGACGCGTCCTGCTGCGTCGACGGTCTCGTGCCACAGGCGCTTCGCGCCGGTCCCAGGATCCCACTCCCGCACCAGGCGCCGGCCAATCATCTCGCCAGGGTTGGTGGCGGGCGTGACACGCCCATAGAACCGGAAGCGACCGTTCTCCAGCTGCTTGAAGCCGTCTCTGCCGTACTTCTTGAGCTGCTTCGCAAAGGCCTGGCTCGCCTCCCCCGCGAGTGCGTCATGCCCGCCGGCATTGTGGACCAGGACGGGCAGGTCGCCGGCCAGGACGTAGTAGTTGTGGTGCGTGGCGACGTGGAAGTTGTAGACCGTGACCGGGCCGTCGGGGTCGTGCTCGTCGCGGTGCTCGATGTCGATCTTCTCGAGGGTGACCGTGCCGGTGCCGGTGCCGGTGCCGGTGCCGGTGCCGGTGCCGTCGCCGGTGTCGGGGGTGACGAGGATGTCGCCGGGCTGCAGGTCGCGGGCGAGGATCCAGCCCATGTTGCGCACCATGAACGGGTGCTCGTCGGTGGTCGTGACGACCTGCCCGGCGATGGTCAGGTGGAACAGGGTGGTCGTGGTGCGGACGAAGGTGTCCATGACGAGCTGCAGCTCGTCGGTCCCGGTGGCCAGGTCGTGGGCCCAGACCTTGTCCCCGGGCCGCAGGTCCTGGATCGGACGGTCGCCCTCGGGGGTGCGTACCAGGGTCCCGGCGGTGAAGCAGGTGCCGAACCCGACCTTGCACCATGCCTTCTTCGCACCGGACTTGAGCCCGGACTTCATGCCCTGCTTGAACGCGGCCTTCGACAGGCCCGTGGCGGCCTTGGCCGCCCCGCCCAGCCCGATCACGGACAGGGCGGCGCCGGCGATCGCGATCCCGGCCTCGGCCCAGGAGCGTTCCCCGGTCGCGGCGAGGGTGAGGTTCGCCAACGCGGACACGATCGCCGCGACCGCGGCGACGACGATCAGCACCCCTGCCAGCGCGGTCCC
>NZ_JBSHCR010000006.1:100398-104570 GCF_053615895.1 Isoptericola sp. NPDC055881 | reverse complement strand
GCACGCTCTGAGCGCTCAGAGCGTGCGTCACCACCTGGTCGGCGGGCGGGGGCGTGGCACCATCGACCTGTGCCACGTGACCTGGAACACCTCGCCGTCATCTCGGACGTGCACGGCAACCTCGGAGCGCTCGAGGCCGTGCTCGCCGACATCGCCGCCCGGGGGATCACCCGCGTGATCAACCTCGGCGACGACGCGGGCAAGGGGCCGCGGGGGAGCGCCGTCGTCGACCGGCTGCGAGAGGTCTGCGAGGCGGACGTCCGCGGCAACTGGGACGACTTCCTGCCGGGGGTCCCCGACGACGGGTCGCCCGAGCTGGCGTGGTGGCGGGACGAGCTGCGCCCCAACCAGCGGGAGTGGCTCGCCGCGAAGCCGCTCAGCCACGACCTGCTGCTCAGCGGCCGCGCGGTCCGGCTCTTCCACGCGTCGGCGACGAGCGTGCACACGCGGGTGCGTCGGTACCACTCCCGCGACGACTTCCACGGCATGTTCGCGACGACGGACCTCACCGGCCCCGGGCCGGAGCCCACCACGGTGGGGTATGGCGACATCCACCAGGCCTTCGTGGACGTCCACGGCGGCCGGACCCTGTTCAACGCCGGGTCGGTCGGCAACCCGATCGACGAGCCGACGCCGGTCTACGCGATCCTCGAGGGCGTGCCGGGCTCCCCGGAGCCGGCGCCGTTCGGGATCCAGCACGTGCGCGTGCCCTACGACGTCGAGGCGGAGCTCGCGGTGGCCCGCACGCTCGGCATGCCGGGGTATGAGCCGTGGGCGCGCGAGCTGCGCACCGGGGTCTACCGCGGCCTGGCCGTCTCCTCGCCGCCGGCCTGAGCGGCCGCCCGGAGGACGGCCGCCACGAGGCGCCCGTTCTCCGGTGCCGCCCCTCCGCCCACGCCGAAGAGGGACCGCGTGTACCCGTAGGCGATGCCGGAGTCCGGGTCGGCGAACCCGAGCGCGCCCGCGGCGCCGGAGTGACCGAACGCGCGGGCCGGTGCATGGCGGAAGCGCGAGGCGATCCGCTCGAAGCCGGCGCCGAAGTGCTCGCGCTCGCCCGTCACGAGGTCAGGACCCGCGCCGTGCGGCGTGGCGAGGCCGCGCGCGACGGACGGCGCCAGGAGCGCGTGTCGCTTCCCGTCGCCGCTGATCGCTGCCGCGTAGAGGGCGGCGACACCCCGTGCCGAGCCGAAGGCGCCGGACGACGACGGGCCGCCCGCGTGCACGCGCGGGTCGGAGGCGAGCGCGACGACGTCGGTGGGCGTGGCGGCGTGCTGGTTGAAGGCGAGGTCCATGAGCGTCGCGTCGGCCGCCGGCACCGGTGTGCGGCGGGGGGCGGGGGACTCCGTGCCCCGGGTGACCGGGACGAACCGGGGACCGGCGCCGGCCGGCAGGCCGAGGTAGAGGTCCACGTCGAAGGGCTCCCGCACCCGCTCGGCGTACAGGTCGGCGAGGGTCGCGCCTGTCGCCCGTCGCACCACCTCGCCCACCAGTGCGCCGATCACGAGGGCGTGGTACCCGTACCCCGTGCCGGGCCGCCACCACGGCCGCTGTCCGCCGAGACGGTCGGCCAGGGCCGCGTCGTCAGCGAGCTCGTCGACCGTGAAGCCCTCCGGCACGGTGACGAGACCGGCGCCGTGCGACCAGAGCTCACCCACGGTGACGTCCGCCTTGCCCTCGGCGGCGAACCTGGGCCAGTAGCGGGCGACGGGGCGGGCCGGGTCGACGAGGCCGTCCTGCACGACGAGCGCGCCGAGCAGGTGCGCGACGCCCTTCGCGACGGAGAACAGACCGGTGACGGTGTCGGCGGTGGTATCGGGCGACCACAGGTCGACGACGCGCCGCCCGTGGTGGTGCACCGCGAGCTGGGCGCCGACGGGCTCGGGATGCTCGGCGAGCGTGCGCGCGAACGCGGTCCGCACGTCCTCGTACCCGGGTGCCACGGTGCCATGCACGACCGCCGCGGGGGCGGGGGCGGTGCTCATCGGGCGTGCTGCGCGGGGGCCTGGTCGGCCGTCGTGCCCGACTCGGAGGAGACCAGCTCGGTGATCGGGTCGAAGAAGGCGGCGACGGCCGGGTCGTCGCCGCCCCGGCGGCGAGACGCGGCCAGGTCCTCGGGGCTCGCCCAGTGCACGACGTCGACCCAGGTGTCGGCGTCGAGGCGCACCAGCTCGGCGCCCAGGAAGCCGGTGCGCCCCGCGGCGAACGCGGCGAGCATCCCCGGACGGGCCGCGAGCAGCCGGTCGGCCGCGTCGGCGGGCACGCGGAACCGGGTGATCTCGACGGTGGTGCCGGGTCGGTGGGTGGCGGTCATGGTTCCTCCGGTCGGTCGGGGCATATCCTGTAGTCACCAGTTCATATCGTCATCATAGGTGACTATATTCCCGACCCCCGGAGGTGCGACATGGCGAGCCCACCGCGCACGCGCGCCGAGGCCAAGGCCGACCGGCCTGACCTGGGGGTGCTCGCCGGACGGTTGCTCTTCGCCGTCCAGGGCGCCCTCTTCGGCCGGCTCGCGGTCGAGGGGTTCGACGACCTGCGGCCGCAGCACGGCGCCGTGCTCGCCTGGATCGACGCCGGCGGGAGCCGCGCGACCGACCTCGCGCAGCGCTCCGGCCAGCACAAGCAGGTGATCGGCAAGCTCGTGGACGAGCTCGAGGAGCGCGGGTACGTCGAGCGGCGACCCGACCCGGACGACCGGCGCGCGAAGCTTGTCGTGCCCACCGACCGCGGGCTGTGGCAGATGGCGCGCTCGGACGCCATCGTCGCCGACGTCGAGCGCGAGCTCGCGGCGGCCCTCGGGGCCCGGCGGTACGCGGAGTTTGACGCCGGGCTGCGGGACGTCGTCGAGGCCGTGGGGCGCGTCGGCGGCGCTCGCTAGGCTTCGTCCCGTGCAGACGTTCGAGCAGGGCGCTTTCGACCCCGACGTGATGGGCCCCGCGGCACGCCCGGACACGGGCGAGGAGTGGCTCGGGTCGTACACCGACACGGACACGGAGCGCTGGTACTCCGAGCCGCCCAAGTCGAAGCACCGCACGGCGTTCGAGCGCGACCGCGCCCGCGTGGTGCACTCCTCGGGCCTGCGTCGGCTCGGCGCGAAGACCCAGGTGCTGGGTCCCGGCAGCGACGACTTCGTCCGTACCCGGCTGACCCACTCGCTCGAGGTCGCCCAGGTGGGGCGGGAGATGGGCCGCGCCATGGGCTGCGACCCCGACCTCGTGGACACCGCCTGCCTCACCCACGACCTCGGCCACCCGCCGTTCGGTCACAACGGGGAGCGGGCGCTCGCGGAGATCGCGCAGGGGATCGGCGGCTTCGAGGGCAACGCCCAGACGCTGCGGCTGCTCACCCGCCTCGAGCCGAAGGTGTTCGCCTCCGACGGGTCGCCCCGGGGTCTGAACCTCACGCGCGCCAGCCTCGACGCCAGCGTGAAGTACCCGTGGGCGCTCGGTGCGGGGCCGGCACGGCCCGACGGCGGCGCGACCGGCAAGTTCGGCGTCTACCCCGACGACCGGCCCGTCTTCGACTGGCTGCGTCGCGGCGCCCCGGGCGGGCGGGCGCGCTGCATGGAGGCGCAGGTCATGGACCTCGCCGACGACATCAGCTACTCGGTGCACGACGTCGAGGACGCGGTGGTCGGGGGACGCCTGGACCTGCGCAACCTGGACGACGCGGACGAGCGGGCTCGCGTCGCCGACCACGTGCGCGCCTGGTACGGGGCGTGGCACGAGCCGGACGCGATCGACGCCGCGCTGTGCCGCCTGCGTGACACGGGATACCTCGTGACGGACTTCGACGGCTCGCGCCGGGCGCTGGCCCGGCTGAAGGACGCGACGAGCCAGCTCATCGGCCGCTTCAGCGGGGCGGCCCAGGACGCGACGCGCGAGGTGTTCGGCGACGGGCCCCTGACCCGCTACGTCGCGCGGCTCGTGGTGCCGCAGGAGACCGCCGACGAGATCCTCGCGCTCAAGGGCGTGGCCGTGGCGTACGTGATGGCACCGCGCGAGGCCGAGCCGGTGTACGGGGCACAGCGGGAGATGATCGCCGCCCTGGTCGACGTCCTGACCGACCGTGCGCCGGACGAGCTCGAGGCCCCGTTCGCCGCGGACTGGCGTGCGGCGGCCGACGACCGCCCGCGGCGGGGCGGCGGCGGCGGCCAAGGGGGCCCGCACACC